>JANQST010000499.1 GCA_028279155.1 Cyclobacteriaceae bacterium | reverse complement strand
TCATATCCGTCATACCGTAGTGCAAGACTGCTGCTCCGAAGATCTCAGGTTTTTGGGTTAATACTGCAGCGACTGGAATTGTGCCAGCGCTTACACCATTAATGACAATTTTATCTGGACTTGAATACTTTTCCTTAGCTACGTATTCAATTGCTGAAATGTAGTCGTCAATGCCATTTTGTTTCTTTCTGGCAATACCTTCCTGATGCCAACCCGATCCAAGTGCACCACCTCCTCTGATGTGTGCCACCCCATGAATTCCACCCATTTCTAACCAGGTAATGTAATCGCCCTGGAAATATGGATAATTTGTGAAGGCAATAGCTCCATAGACCTGCATAATCAAGGGTGCTTTTCCGTTCTTTTTTAATCCTTTTTTGTAGGTTAAAGAAATAGGAATCTTAGTGCCGTCCTTGCTCGTGCTAAATACTATTTCACTTACATATTGAGAAGCGTCGAAATTGGTGTTAGCTCTGCTGAAAGGTTGAATCTGGCCTGAAGAAATGTCAACTTCAAGAATGGTATTGGGTTCTGTGATGCCAATGAAACGAGTTAGAACCTTGTTTGAGTCTCGAATTCCGCTGAGTGCGTTTAGCCCGTTAGTGTTGAAATAAAGACCACCACTTGGAAGCTCTATTTCACGTTCCATTTTCCCGGAAATGCTGAAGACCCCAAGATATTGTTTTAAGTTTTCCTGGTAGGGGATTACAAATTTATCCCCTGCCATCAAAGACAAAAATGTTCCACCCGCAGATTGATAACCCATTATTGGCTTTTCTTGCTCGGGAATAAGCTCCTTCCAGTTGGCTGGAGTGGACCGATCTATATGGATACTTACCACACGGCCTTTCGATGCGTTGTGATCTGTTTGGAAGTAGAACGTTTTTCCGTCGTTACCCAGGAAAATGAATGAAGCGGTTGCTTCGTTTATCAATGAAACAACCTTGTCAGATTTGGTGATCATGTAATGAATCTTTGAGGCTGTGGCTGCACCTTCTCTTTCTGCAATGATCAGGTAATCGCCACCCCTACATACTGCTAGTTCTAGTTTGGATCCATCAGAATCTGGGGTGAAAACCACTTTATCTTCTTTAGCTGGTTGGCCAGGAATGTGCCGTTTTACTGCGTACCCGGATCGAGATCCATCTTCACCAGTTTTTGTATTTCCAATATAATAGAACGATTTACTGTCCCTGCTCCATGCGAGACGGGTGCCCCCCAACTTATTTCCAGGAAGTGTTTCGTCAAGGAACTTGCTTGCTTCCATATCGAATACCTTCCATTCGAAATATTGTCCGGCTACAGCTGTAGCCACATATTTCCCATCTGGACTTGGTATATGAAAATAGATAGCCCTTGGATTAAAGGGAGGTGCATCTCCCAACACACTTCGATCATTGCCATTCTCTCTTATATACAGATCCCAGGTCCCCCTGTGGCCATCTTTAAGAAAAAAGGCATTGTCTCCCGCTAGCATCGGCAGTTCTGATCTGCCATTTACTTTGGATAGCGTTTGAACCTTCACTTTTAATTGATCATAACCTGACCATGATCGAACATAGTTTCGCATAGCTGTATCTTGATCGGCAGCCCATTTTTTGGTTTTTTCAGAAGTTGCATCTCTAAGCCATGCAAATTCATCTGTGATGGACACCCCATGATAGGTTTCGGTCTGAGCTTCTTTAGCTGTCGAAGGATAAACTAGCCGATCCTTTTTTTGTGGGTAACAGCTAAAACATCCAAAGCAGAGTACAAGTATTAATCCCTTTCCTAGTATTGATCTTTTGTTTTCCATTTTTTATTCTCAAAAGAATGGGACGCTCAATACAAAAACCTTAGGGGAATGGAAGGAAAAAATATAGATAATATTAGAAGAAATTTGCTTGTTCAAAATCCTTAGGTTTTCCTTAGGTTTTCATAATGGATTAACTTGAAAAGTGCGCATTCGTTAGCCTTGTAGTGATCAATGAATCAAAATGAGACATTCCTTCTATATAAATGATGTTCGAATTGATCCGAAAATCAATACGATAACCAGGAATGGAAAAAGTGTAAAGATCGAACCCAAGATCATGCAGGTGCTTATGTGCCTGGTGGAGGCTAAGGGTGAGGTCGTATCAAAGCAATCTTTATTTGAAAAAGTGTGGGCGGAGACCATCGTGGTAGAAATGGTACTCACAAGGGCGATTTCGGAACTCAGAAGTGTTTTTGGAGATAAACCAACCGATCCGAAATACATAGACACCATTTCTAAGTCCGGCTATCGATTGGTTGCTACCGTAACAAAAAAACGACCAGAAAACAATGGAAGAAAGTTTGTTCGTCTTTCAGTTCCTGTTGCCGCAGCTATCGTATTGATCATCGTGCTATTTGGATTCCTTCAGTCTGACCCGACCCCTCCGGTGACAAGTACGCCAATTACCGCAGACAAGGGTTGGGAATATCACCCTGCTCTTTCAGGTAGTGGCGGTTGGGTGGCATATATCAGCAGCAAATCGAACAAAAATTTTTCAGACATTTTGTTGAGATCTACATCTGGTGATTCATCCATGACATTAACCAGCTCAGATGGCTACTTTCTCAAACCGGTCTGGTCACCCGATGAAAAATCAGTAGCTGCATTTGGCATTCGGGAAGGCAAAAGTGGCATTCATATTTTTTCTGTTTTGGATAAGTCATTGGTAAATGTGGTTGAGATCAATACACAATACGTAGGGATGGCTTGGTCGCCAAATGGCGAAGAGATCTCATACGTTGCTTATGATTCGAGTAAAGCCCGACATTCGGTTTATAAATTTTCAATAGAAGAAAATACATCTGAACTCCAGGTGGTTTCAGCATTGGATACCTGGGGTGATTCAAACCCCCGATATAGTCCTGATGGCAAATCATTGGCTTTTGTAAGAACGGTTTCCGAAGGTGATCAAGACATCTATAATCTCGATCTCGCCTCTTCCAAGTTAAGTAGACTTACCAAGATCAACCGCAATATTCTTGGGTTTGACTGGGAAGATGAATCTACACTTCTAATCTCATCGAACCTTGATGGTGGTGAGAACTTGTGGAAGTTCAACGTTAGTAGTAAAAAAGGTCCTGTGACTCCCGAACGAATTATAAAGATTCCCTATGGAGAGAGCATTCAAAACCCTACCATTCACGATGGTCTTATTATTGGAGAAAAATGGATGAAGGACACGGACTTGATTATTTCCAAATTGGATGGTCAATTATTGGAAGACTCGATGGTGTTGACGTCATCAAAATGGGAGCTTCATCCGGATGTTTCAAGTGATGGAAGTCAAATTGTATTTTGCTCAAATAGGTCAGGTAGCTATGAAATCTGGAAATATAGATTGAATGATCAGTCCATTCACCAATTAACACATTTGAAGGAAGGATTTAGTGGAAAACCGAAATGGTCGCCAGATGGGAAGTTGATAGTTTTTGAATCCAATGCGGGTGGAAACCATCAGATTTATATAGTGGATTCTGAGGGTAAAGAAGTTAAGCAACTTACTGATGATCATGGTGATTATATCAACCCTTCTTGGTCTCGTGACGGGAGTTTCATTTACTTCTCATCAAACATTGATGGAGATTGGAGCATATGGGCTCAATCACTTTCTAATGGAAGGCTCCGGAAGATAAATTCAGATGGGTATTTCCTGCAGGAAGGAAGTAGTTTGGGTCCGATTTTCATTACGAAACTTCACAGGGATGGCATTTGGGAAATGAAAATGGATGGTATCGAAGAAATGATCATTCCGGACCTTAAATCAAGTGATTGGGCAAGTTGGAAAGTAGGACGCAATGGCATTTACTATTTCAGTGAAAAAGTCAATAAAATTCGCTACTACGATTTTGCAACTAAGAATACCTCTGATATTCTTCATTTAAACAAAAGGATTCCCGGAAATGATCCGGCATTCACCATTAGTGAGGAAGAGAGCCTGCTAATCTACGGCCAACTTAGAAGTTACAGTGGAGACCTGATTGCCATTCGTAACTACTAATCTGAATTACTCTTTTCTGAATTGTTATCCTCTCTATGGTTGACAATATCATTTGCTAGGTAAAGGGCATTCCTGAATGAAGTAGGATCTGCTTCGTCTTTGCCAGCTATTGCGAAGGCTGTACCATGGTCGGGAGAAGTTCTCACGAACGAAAGACCCGCCGTATAATTCACTCCACTTTCAAAGGCCAGCGTTTTGAATGGCACCAAACCTTGATCATGATACATCGCCAAGATTCCATCAAAATTTTTGTAACTGGCCATACCAAAAAAACCATCCGCAGGAAAAGGCCCAAATACTAGGTGATGTTCATTTTTAAATTGAGTGATCACAGGGTTGATGATCTTTTCTTCTTCATCGCCCAATAAGCCATTTTCGCCTGCGTGTGGGTTGACACCTAGCACCGCAACCCTGGGTTTCTTAATTCCAAAATCCTTTTGCAGGGATTTGATCATGATTTTGAGCTTAGATGTGACTTTTTCCTGGTCGATCTTGGTACTGACCTCCTTAAGAGGTACATGTCCGGTGACGACTCCAACGCGAAGGCCTTCGTGAACCAGGAACATCAGACTGTCTTTTGCCTCAGCTTGTTGTGTTAGATACTCCGTGTGACCTGGAAACTTAAAGTTTTCATCCTGAACCAACTCTTTGCTCAATGGAGCAGTAGCGATTGCTTGAATTCTCCCTTCTTTCAAATCTTCGGTAGCTTTTTGGAGTGCCAGTCTTGCATATTTTCCACCTTTTTCATTTGCTTGACCTGGCTTGATTTCCACCTCATCATCCCAAACATTTAGGATATTCACCTTTTTATGATGGATTTTATCCAGAGATGAAATTTGGTTGTAGTTGAAATCTTCTTTATTGAGCGCTTTTCTGTAAAAGGAGATAATTTTTGAAGAACCATAAACGACCGGTGTAAACTGCTTAATGATCCTTGGATCTTCCAATGACTTTATGATCACCTCGGGACCAATGCCATTGATATCTCCGATGGTGATTCCGATTACAT
>JANQST010000140.1 GCA_028279155.1 Cyclobacteriaceae bacterium | reverse complement strand
TGATTTGGTAACCGCAATGAATCGAGGAGCTGAAAATGCCGCAGATAAGGCGTTACCCATTTTTGGGAATGCCATAACAAGCATGACCATATCTGATGCAAGAGGAATCCTTGATGGTGGCCAAACTGCTGCTACAGATTTCTTTTTTCAGGAAACCAACCAGGAACTATTTACAGCTTTCAACCCAGATATGAAATCAGCGTTGGATGCAACAGGAGCAAATCAGATTTATACCGCAGTTGTCGGATTTATTAATTTTCAGTACGATCCGACAGGCCTTGGTTTGACCACAATTAGTCCAAGTCAGCTTCTCAATACTGGTGACCTACCCGCAAGCATCGATGAGTATGCAACTACAAAAGCGATTGATGGATTGTTTTACCTCGTAGGTGAGGAAGAAAAGAAAATCAGACTGGATCCTTTTGCCTGGGGAAGTTCTATTATCGAGCGAGTATTTGGTGGAAGCTGAATTTCATATTCATCAAGTTCTGGCAAATATCTATTGAGAAAGAAGTCCTAAACTCGAATTAATTCAGAGTTCTTCGAAAGAATTGATTAACTTTTAATCAACCAACCACTTCCTTATTATGAAAAAAATCAGTAGTACTATCTTATTCGCTCTTTTAGTCGGCATAATCTACGGACAATCAGATCAAGAGGAATTTAAAGGCAGGGAACAGCTTGAAGAAATCGCCATTATCGATCAAAAGGTGATGGTGCCGATGCGAGATGGAATACGGCTTGCAACAGACATTTATCGACCAAAAACGGATCAGAAAGTCCCTATCATTTTCTCACGGACTCCATATAATTTCAACTCATGGGGTGATGGAGAAGAAAGGACCAGAACGTACCAACAGGCCTATGAAGCAGTCAAAAGAGGATATGCCTATGTAGTTCAGAATGAAAGAGGACGCTACTATTCAGAAGGAGAATGGGACATTCTTGGTGTACCATTAACTGATGGGTATGATGCCTTCTCGTGGATGGCAGATCAAGACTGGAGTAATGGAAAAATTGGAACCCTTGGATGTTCGTCTACTGCAGAGTGGCAAATGGCTGTCGCCGCCTTGGATCATCCATCACATGCTGCTATGGTTCCCATGGGTTATGGTGCAGGTGTAGGAACGGTTGGTGGTTATCATGAGCAAGGAAATTGGTATAGAGGTGGCGTGTTTCAAATGTTATTTGCTTCCTGGCTATATGGTGTTGAGCATGACAAGTTCAAACCCAGAATTCCAGCTGGTGCCACACAAGAAGATCTCATCAGGATTTCTAAATTCTATGATTTAGCTCCGGAAAACCCTGAAATCGAAGATATGTTAGCAGCAATGTCTCATCTACCGGTTCAGGATATGCTGAAAAACGTTGGAGGCAAGAAAGAGATCTTCGACAAGATGATTCGTAGGAAACCCAATGATCCAGCCTGGTATGAGGGTGGGCTCTATCATGAAAACATGGAAATGAAAAAACCTAGCTTTTGGTTCGTTTCCTGGTACGATGTGTCTGTTAGCCCAAACCTGGCACTTTTCAATCATGTAAGAAATCATCCTGATAAGGAAGTAGCCGATAACCAATATTTGGTCATTGCCCCAACATTGCACTGTGGCTTCAAACGAGCAACTGAAAATACCATGGTTGGTGAAATGAGTGTTGGAGATGCAAGAAATGATTATGATAAAATGATCTATGGATGGTTTGATCATTGGCTCAAAAATGATGGAAAAAGTGAATTTTTAGATGACTTACCAAGAATTCAATATTACCTCATGGGTAAAAATGAATGGAAATCAGCTAGTACCTGGCCTCCACAGGATGCAAACATGACCTCTCTCTACATGGATAGTGATGGAAATGCCAACAGCCTATTTGGGGACGGAAAACTAACGCTCAATCCACCATCAAAGCCACAAAAAGATGATTTTACATATGATCCTAACAACCCTGTCTATTCATACGGTGGGAATGTTTGTTGTATGGGAAACTCCATGGAAACCGGGGCCCGCGATCAGCAAAAAATGGAAAGCCGCAACGATATCCTGGTCTATACATCAGAACCTCTAGCTGAGGGAATTGAGGTTTCAGGGTTTATTGAAATGTCTTTATATGTTTCTTCTGACGTGAAAGACACAGATTTCACTGTAAAACTGGTAGATGTCTATCCTGACGGCACAGCCTATAACCTTGATGAAACGATACAACGTGCGAGGTATAGAGAGGGGTACGACAAGGAAGTGTTTATGAAAGAAGGAGAAGTTTATAAAATTGACCTCACCCCTCTTTCAACTAGCAACTATTTCGCTGAAGGTCACCGAATACGGATTGAAGTATCTAGTAGTAACTTTCCAAGGTATATGAGAAATCTTAATACCGGCGGTAATAATTATGATGAAACCGAAGGTATCGTGGCTCACAATACGATTCATCATTCGGAAGATTATCCGTCTGAAATTAGGTTGCCTATTGTAGGGAAGATGAAGGTAGAGGCAAGGTAAGCTGAAAGAGTAATCGTTCCTTTTCAAACTGTGTGTTGTATAATCAAAGTATGATGATTCATTAACTACTTTTCCTCTATCACCATATTCGTATTTGGTGATACATCTTGCAGTATTTGAAGTGAACCTGTAGGCCACTTAACCACGACTGAATCAACCACTGTTGCTTGACCGAGACCAAAATGCAGAAAATAATCATTCTGACTGGCATACCCGGTTACCGGATACAACCACCGGTGGTTTCTTTTTTGTCCTTCCTCCAATCGATAATAAACCGAGACTTGTGAGCCAATACCAAAACTATTGGACTTTGTTCCTTTCAAACGCACTTTCAGCCAATTCTTCCCGGATGTTTGATTTACATATAGTCGATTCAATTGGTTATTGCCTCCCCAATTGGCCACAAACAAATCAAGATCACCATCCAGGTCGAAATCAGCCGTAGATACACCAGCTGATGTATCTGCATGCGTGACGTACAAACCCATTTTTTCTCGCGTAAAGTTCTCGTTGAGGTCATTCCAAAACATAAAGTTTTGCATATTCTCTTTGTAAGTACCATTCCCAATATACAGATCAAGATCACCATCCAGATCATAATCGCCCCAAGCATGTCCCTTAGAAGCTCCTCCAGCTTCAGTTGCGATAGCCCCTTTAGATACCGTAGTAAAATTTCCTTGTCCATCGTTGCGGAATAAGTAGTTGACTTTATCATAATTGGCCAAAAAGAGATCTAAATCACCGTCATTGTCAAAATCAGCCCAAGAAGCTCCATATGCGTAGCCTACATCAGTTACCATTTGCGATGCTCTTACTTTCTCAAACTTCCAATTAGCAAGATTTCGATAATAAAAATTAGGTTGTCGTGCATTCCCAACAAAGAACTCTGGCAACCCGTCGTTGTTTTCATCCCCACAAGCGCATGTTCGGCTACTACCGGTACCCTCTGTCATGATGTGATCTTTCAATTCTTCAAATTCACCATTTCCTAGATTTTTGTAGATCCTATTCCCATTAGTCCGATATCCTACGAAAAGAACATCCAGATCTCCATCCCCTTCTACGTCAGCCCAGCAGGCCATCGAAGCACTTAGAGGGTTTTCAACCAGCGCACCTTTAGTGATTCTGGTAAATTGGTTTAGGTTGTCATTTCGAAAAAGCAGGCTGGTTTCCGCTCCTCTATTGACTATGAAAAGATCCAAATCACCATCGTTATCATAATCGATCCAATTGACACCCTGGGAGTTCCATCCCACACTTGTAACATTCATTCTTAAACGACTACCATTGGGGATCTTCTGAAAACCTCCTTTGCCGTCATTTAGATAGAAAAAATTTTTTTGACCGTCGGTATTCGTAACATAAAGATCAGGATCTCCATCTTGATCAAAATCTCCCCAGGCTACCCCTCTTGAAGCACCCGCATCCATGGCAATTTGCCCCCTCTCATACGGAACAAACTGGCTCCTAGTCTGGGCTTTAGTTTCTTGAAAAAAGAATGATAGAATGGTTGTAAGTACGAGTATATTTCGATTCATGGTGAGAAGTCAAATACAAAAATCAGAGGACAAAACGTACGAAACCTTCATAAATCTAACCAAATGTTTATCTCTTGTTCTTGTTACGACTAACATTTAGACGAGGCTTATTCTTCGTATTACAATATTACATTACATGATATATCAAATAAACTAGTTCTTTTCTTGTGGTATGAAAAAGCTAGCTGATGGTCCAATGCTACTTTAGATGGTTAGGCTCACAGGCGTTCTTCTACAATAAAACAGGGGGACAAGCACATATAAGTTCTCTTTTGAGGTGGGTGAAAATTTCTGGAAACTGATCTGGTTCGGAACTCGCTCAAACTGTACATAAACTTCACTCCTCTCCTGCCTTAAGTTGACACCGATAAATAGCACTCTGGTAACGTTCCACTTCCTGGGTCACCAGGCAAGTTTTTATCGCTTCTTCATAGGATTTAATGGCCTTGTTTAGGTCACCTTTAAGCTCGTGCATGATCCCATATTCATGGTGAAGTTTGGACGCATTGGCACCTGGAATTTCCAACCCTTCTTTTAACAAAGTCTCTAATCTTGCAAAGTTTCCAATGGTGTTGAGTACCAGCGCATAATTGACATAGGTACTCGGATATTCAGGACTGTACTTCACTGCTAATTCATAGCATTCACATGCCTTTTGAAAATTGCTAAATGCATTCGCATAGATCCAACCGAGGTAATTGTAGGCTGGTCCATAGTCTTGATGTTCTTCTATCAGTTCTTTGATCAGGTCATAGGCCTCATCGATTCGGTTTTCGGAGATCTTCTGTTGAGCGGTGATGAGTGCTTTTTCTTTGTTCATATTATTTTTTAGTACTTCCATCCTATTATTTATAGTTTGCTTTCTAATCTGTAATATTTAGGTGGGCTTTGATGTCTTAATAACGATCCATCTTTCCTTCCCTTTTTGCGCTTCTGCAATTAGATCTACCATTGCCTTTTCGGTATCACCGAATTTAAATTTCATTTGGTTAAGTATTGGTCCAGCTGATCCATTCTCTGCGGCATCAAGTGGCCATAGATTATCAAACTTATCACGGCCACCTACTTGTAATTCTCTAACATGATCGGATTGAAAGTTACCACGTCCATATCCAAAAGGTTGCCCATATTTCTTTAAGTCCCTAGTCATTTTTGCGGATTTCGATCTTTTGTCCTTTCCCGTACTTGGTAATTTGTACTTTTTTCCAGACCTAACTTGGTTTCCGGAAGCTAATCCTAAATCAAATTCACCACCAGGAATTGCTTTGGCGGATTCTGTGGGTTTGTAGACTTTAACATCATTCCATTTTTTGATATCATTCGCAAGTCCACTATCAAGAGTTTTCGCTTGAGCAACACTTTTAATATTTTTTTCAGCAGCCGTTCTTAGGAAAGACCTAGCATCACGATCAGTTTTGAATTTAGGTCCTAAATACAAGGTTTCGTACTTATCAGCTGCTCTTTTTGGCCAAACTACGGGGATAGGGTCCTCTTCTGACCCTAACCCCTCTAAGTTGGTGATGGAATTTAACAATCTTATTAGTGCTTTAAAATACTCATGAACTTTATCAGGATCGGACTTCTTGTATTGTTCTATATGATCCACAATCTCATTTGCATGGTCTAGTTTTGGCTTATCCTCATTTGAAACTGTGTTTGACAGCTCAACAATATAATCTCTAATCCTCTGGGGGTTACTTCGCACCATTAGTTGGGCTCCGCCTCCCTTTCCTTCGAAGTACAAAGTATGTTTATGACCTCCTTTTGGCTTGAAACCAGCTTTGATTTTCCACCAATCAACTAATTGTTTCAATTTTTCTTTCCCTTTTGCAGCCATTTCTTTCACCTTCTCTTTCCCTTTGGCTACTACTCCCTTGATCTTATCCTTCCCCTTCTTCACCATACTTTTGCCTTTAGCTACCCATTTCTTAATTCCCTTTTTCTTTGGTTCTTTTTTAGCCGCCTGGCTCTCTTCTACTTTTTCTTCCTCTTTAGGGATAATTCCCTTGATACGGATATAGTCCTTTTTCTTGGTAACAATCGGACCCTTTGTGAATTTCACTGTCCATTCCTGCCCCTTGGCCTCATAATCAATATCGTTAAGCTTATATTTCGACTTTACATTGGCAAGTGCAGCGATTAGGGTTTCTTCATCAAAGGGCTTTCCTTCAGAATCCTCTGCATACTCCTTCAAGTCCTCCTTGGCATTTTTGTAAGCTTTCATTTCCTCTTTCGTAGCATTTCGCTTCACCTGGTCTTTTCCTTTGGGCTCTTTGTTTTTCTTGCCTTTGCCCTCACCCTTCACATCGGGTTGCTTAAGCCCAGGTTTCTTCTTCCCATCTTGAAATGTTCCTTGCTTATCGGCCCTGGAGGATGTCTTTTTAGGTATCTCATCATCCATGAGATCAGACATAAATTTATCCTTGTCAAATTTGATCTCATCAAATTGAATTTCCGGTATGTTATCAGAACCGA
>JANQST010000485.1 GCA_028279155.1 Cyclobacteriaceae bacterium | reverse complement strand
ATGTTGAATCAAGTTGAATTTTTTATTGCGACCCATCAGGTAATCCTACTGAAAGACCCGACGCTTCCAGGGTTTTGTGTGGGTAATTTGCGAAAAGATGATCCATAAAAGGAGTGTTGGCAGCATCGATAGCTGAAATGGATTTGTCTTTGGCAATTCCCCAACCATCCAGTATCATAAGGAGGACATTCTTATTCATATCGGCAAATATAGACGTGTGCACTTTGAAGTCGATCTTTGAATAAGTAAATTCGGCATGGTTTTAGTTCAATTCATGGAGCTTAACTTTTATACCAATGAAGTATCTACTTGTTTGTTTGACATTGTTCTTGGGTCAGGGAGAAGATGCAACAATTAGCGAAATAGGAACGGCCATGAAATCAGGTAGTTCTAAAGAGCTCATAAAATATTGCAATGAGACTGTCGAAATCAAAATTGATGGGGAAAGCTCGAACTATAGCCAGGCACAAGCTGAGGTTGTGCTAAAGAATTTCTTCACCAGGAACCCGGCAAAAAATTTCAGTTACATTCATCAGGGGTCTTCACCAGAGGGTTTGAAGTATAACATTGGAAGGTATGTCCATGATAAGGGTACGTACAGAGTCGTGATGTTTATTAAGAAAATCGGTGATAATTACCTGATCGATACTTTGAATTTCAGTAAGGAGTAACTTATTTCGCCTTACACCGCTTAATCTTTACATGGAACCACCATACTTGACTGATAGGAACATCAGGAACTTTATTAAGAATGCCTTTGCCGAGGATATTGGTGATGGTGATCATTCTTCAATGGGCTCTATACCGGAAAATGCCACAAGCAAAGCGCATTTAATCATCAAGGATGATGGAATGATTGCAGGCTTGGATATGGCTAATCGCATATTTAACTATGTGGATGATTCATTGGAGGTGGTTTTTTTGAAAGGGGATGGTGATTTAGTGGAAAGTGGAGAAATTGGATTTAATGTATCAGGGAATTCAAGATCCATCCTGGCTTCAGAGCGACTGGTTCTTAATTGCTTGCAGCGAATGAGTGCCGTCGCCACGTACACCAACTACATGACTAGCCTAATCAAGGGCACAAAAGCGAGACTGTTAGATACTAGGAAAACAACTCCACTGTTCAGGTTGGCTGAAAAGTGGGCAGTCGTGATTGGCGGTGGAATCAACCATAGGTTTGGTCTTTTTGATATGGTAATGTTAAAAGACAATCATGTAGACTTTGCCGGAGGGGTAAAGAATGCGATTAAACAGACTGTTAAATACTTAACTAAAAATAGGCTCGAGCTGCAAATAGAAATAGAGGTTCGAACACTGGCAGAACTTGAAGAGGTGATAGAAGTGGGTCAAGTTCATCGAGTCATGCTGGACAACATGCTTCCATCTCAAATAAAGCAAGCAATTCAAATGATAGGCGGTCGGTTTGAAACAGAAGCTTCTGGTGGCATCACGGAGAAAAATATTGCAGAGATTGCTGAGGCTGGAGTGGATTACATTTCAGTAGGTGCGCTAACCCATTCCTACAAGAGTCTTGATATGAGCTTAAAAGCTTTTTAATACTCGAAGAATCTTCCATTTTTGCGGAAAGAAATTTAATCGATGATCGTACGAACGAAGAAATATAAACTTCCAACAAAAAAGTACATTGGAATTGCCTTTAAAGGAGTTTTGAAGCAACAATGGTGGGTTATACTTATTTACCTGGCAATCTGTGCCGGCTATTTTTGGATCCCCAACAACTGGTGGATTATCGGACCTAGCATTGCTTTGGTTCTTTACTTCTTGTTCTGGCTGATTCAATTTGCCGGAGTTACTCAGTTAGAGCAGGGGAAGTTCATGTTCGAAAAACTTTCATATGAGATCACTTCGCAGCAGATCATGTTGAAAATAAGTGCTAATCAGGGAATGCCTATCAAGTGGGATCAAATCAAGCGAGCAAGCAAAAGAAAAGATGACTTTGTTTTGTTTCTCAGTAAAGCCCAACTCATACACCTTCCTTTCAAGATCTTCAATAATAAAAACGAGATCAGCTTTATAGAGACGGTCTTAAAGAGGAAAAGCTACATTAAATAATGCCTCGAAAACTCGAGCCAGGAGAAGCAAAACAGAAGGCTGCGAGGTTTTGTGCTTACCAGGAACGTTCTCCAAAGGAGGTTTCAGATAAACTTAAAAATTGGGGATTAAAGGGCAATGAAATTGACCAAGTTCTTCAGGAGCTCCTCAATGATGGATTTGTTGATCCACAGAGATTTGCCAATGCCTATTGTAACGATAAATTCGAATTCAATTCATGGGGCAGGCAAAAAATCAAAGCAACTATTTATCAGCATCAGCTTAGCTCCAATATTGTAGAAAACGCTTTAAATCGGATAGATGAAGAGAAGTATTTTGAACGCTTACTGGAATTGGCAACAAAGAAATGGCAGTCAATAGAAAGAGACGAAAGCGCAAAAAGAAAACAAAAAGTACTGGCCTTTCTTGTGAGCAAAGGGTTTGAAACAGATCTAATCTGGAAAGCGATAGAGAAATTGGGTAACCGGAAGGAACATTAGCATTGCAAATTCTGAACTCATTTCTTGAATAGTCGTTGGATTTACATCTGTTATATAGAAACGGCTCATTCTTGATGAGAATTTCTATTTTTGTGCATTCAAAAATTTGTCATGCTTCAAGCATCAGCTACTGAACTACTCGATCAACTTAAAGAGATCATTAAGAACTGCAAGGAAGAAGATTTTTCAAGACCACTTCCCGTTTTAAGTAATTCTACATTTGGACAACATGTAAGGCATACACTCGAATTTTTCCTTTGCCTGTTCGATGCTAAAAATGAGGGATTGATCAATTATGATAACCGAAAGCATGACACGTTTATAGAAACAGACTCTTCGCTTGCCATTAGCGTCATAGAATCTATCCAGGAATTCTTGTCTACTCAGCTCGAAGATTTTCCGATTTCATTTGAGGCGAATTATACATTGAAAGAAGGAGAAATAGCTAAAATGCCAAGTAGTTTCAACCGGGAATTAGCTTACAATATTGAACATGCAATCCATCATATGGCGCTTCTCAAAGTAGCCGTGAATCAATCTTTGAATTACATCGAGATTCCAGATAATTTTGGTGTAGCCACTTCAACCATAAGGTACCAGGCAAGTTCAAATGCCTAAGATTTCCTGGATTTCGAAATTCAAAACCAAACTAACTAACTGGGAGTATTGGCCATTTTCGGTTCTTTACTTTCCGGTATTTTTCTATTTCGCATGGCTGGCTCTGAGGGCAAGATCAATCTTCTTTTTCACTGCATCAAATCCGTCAATAGATTTTGGTGGAATGTTTGGTGAACGAAAATCAGAGATTTTTAACATCATTCCCGACAAATATATTCCTACAACCAAACTGATCAAAAAGGGAGATATAAAATCAGCCCTTAAGGAGGGAAACAAAATTGGCTTCCCGCTCATTGCAAAACCGGATATAGGTGAGCGTGGGATATGGGTAAGCAAAATTGGTGCTCAAGAGGAGCTTGAAAAATATGTGCACGAGTGCCCGGTGGATTTCCTGCTCCAGGAATTGATAAGCTACCCAGTGGAACTTGGAGTTTTCTACATCAGGTACCCTCGTCAAAAAGGGAAGATCACCTCAATTGTCAGAAAGGAGTTTCTATCTGTCAATGGAGATGGTGAATCATCAATTATTCAACTGCTCGAGACAATTCCAAGAGCAGTACTTACAGCAGATCTATCCAGTGATTTCTTGAGTAGAGAAGGAAGTGAGATCCCTGAAAAAGGAGAACAGGTCTTGGTTGAGCCAATAGGGAATCATTGTAGAGGCACTATGTTCCTAAATGATGAAGATGAAATCGATGAGCGATTGACCAATGCGATCAATCAAATTGCTGAGGAGATCCCTGACTTCTATTTCGGACGTTTTGATTTACGCTGCAACTCAATAGAAGATTTACGCGAGCTTAAAAATTTTAAAATCCTTGAACTGAATGGAGCAGGGTCCGAGCCCGGTCACATTTATAATCCTGGCTTTTCATTGTTTAGAGCCTATAAAGATATCCTTTGGCATTTACGGGTTTTAGCGGATATTAGCATTCTAAATCACAAAAGAGGCATTCCTTACTGGTCTTTCAGGGATGGTTACCGAAAATGGAAAGGCCATAAAAATCACAACCGGCTGCTCTACTCAAAATGAACCTTCAAACCCTTATTGTTGCCTTTGTAGTAAGCTATATTGGTTCGATTCCCCCTGGAACAATCAATGTTTCCGTGATGCAGCTGGCCATCCAAAAACGTAGACGTGCAGCTATTTTCCTTGCATTTGCCGCTTCAGCTGTTGAATTTGTTTATGCAGGATTTACCGTTCAATTTCATATTCTCCTCACTAGCAATCCGACGCTGGCAACCTATTTCAAGATCATCACTTCTCTTGCTTTGATCGGATTGGGCCTGTGGAATATCTTTTCAAAGATTACATCGGAGTCAGTAATTGTAAAAGGTGTAAAGGGGCGTCATGGATTCATGCGTGGCATGTTGTTGGGCATTCTGAATCCGATGACCATTCCTTTTTGGTTAGCAATTACCACATATCTTGAAAATGACGAGTTGGTCTCTGTAGATGGCTTTTGCTTTTGGATGTATTTGATAGGCCTTGCTGCCGGAACTTTTTGTTTATTGTTGACCGTGAATGCCTTGGGAAGTAAGTTCACACAGGTTGCTGACAATAAATTCCTGGTCCACAGGGTGCCCGGCATTATGCTACTAGGAATCGGTGTCTACTTCCTCTTGAAACTTATCCTGTAGTTTGTTGGATGACCAGGTTTCAACCATTCAACCTGTTGACCACTTCACTATCTAACCATTCAACTAATCAACCAATTAACTAAATCCCTACTTAAACCATCCAAAAATAAGTGAGATGGAAAAAGCCAAACCATCAAAGTCGGTTTTGCTAAAATGGAAATCGTCTACACCGATCGTTTTTTGATAGCCAATACCGGCATTCATTTTCATCCAGTATGCAAGGTTAACTTCTCCGTTTAGTTGCGGGTAAAAAACGAAAACTTTGTCATCCAGATCATTGTTTCCTGAATAGGAGATCTCACCCCAGCCCAATTTGGTATCGATTCCAAGATGAAGCATTTCAACAGGGTTCATGATATACCCCAGCCAAAAACCACCATGACCATAATGGGCGTTTAGAGATTCGCCATTCACTGTGATTTTCCGGTCGCCACTCATTCCTAGCCCATAGCCTCCAATGAAGAAGGTATTGTCAAAAATAACAGCTCCTCCACCTCCGGTCAGAGTGGTCAACTGCCCGTCAATACCGGTAAAGGAAAAAAGTGCAGCACCAAATCCTGAGATTTCCTCAGGGTCGGTATCAATAAGTGTTTTTGGAGTTCGTTGTGCATGAGCTCCAATGAGTGATACCAGGAATAGAATAGTAAAAGTCCTTTTCATTATGATTATTTTGATTTTCTATATCAATGACAAGAAACTTGGACATACGTTTCTTCTGGCGGATGACTTTTTTGAGACAATTTCAGTCAACTTGGCATGATTAAGGAAACTAAACCGTCAAACTGTCTCGTTTAATAATTGGAATGAGATTTGCAAAGATCAACTCGAAGTGAAAGGACGAAGCAATGAGAATTAATCAATTAATGACAAAGAATCTCGCTAATTCAGCAGATTTGCTAAACACGGCGAATGGAGGGACTATTTTCCCCACGTTTGAAACATTCAAGCATGAAGATCACTACCGGATGGAAGTAAGTATTCCGTCAGTAGATCCGGAAAATATTAAGGTTGAGGTAAATGGTGAAAACCTGCTTATTTACCATAAAATGCAGTTGGGTGATATTAAGATCCCGAACCTGTTAGGCATGGAGAAGATCTCAGCAGATGTTGAGCTGAATAGTATCACTGCTGGGTACGAAGATGACCTTCTCATCATTATTATGCCTTTTAATGAAGTGGCTGGTGGGTTTCGAAAAGAAATAGACATTTTACGCTACTAAACCTCTGGCTTGAATAAGATCAGAGACATAAACAACTATTTTGGCGACATGGATCTTTTCCTATTGGACTTGATCCTAAAGGGGAAAATCCCTGATAATGCAAGAATTCTTGATGCTGGATGTGGGGAAGGAAGGAATGCTATCTATTTTATCCAGGAAGGTTACGAATACACTGGCATTGACTTAGATGAGTCAAAAATTCGACTGGCACAGTACATGTCGAATAATATTTCCACTTCCAAAGCGACCTTTAAAGTTGGTGATATACACCAAATAGATGATCAGGGAACTTACGACCTGGTGATTTGCAGTCGGGTGCTTCATTTTGCTGAATCTGGTGATGATTTTTTTGAGATGTGGTCATGTTTGGCGGAGAAGGTGAAGCCAGGAGGAATGATCTACATATCAATGGATTCTATGATTGACAATAGTCTGGGGAAACCTGTTGAAAATGGCAGATTCGAATTTCCTGATGGGGCTGTCAGGTTTGCAATCACTGAAAAGATATATGCAGAAATAAAAAAAAGGTTCGATTTGGTCGAACCCCTGAAAACTTTAGTTCAAAACGAGACGCGTGCTCAAAGTTTTTTCACTTTGAGAAAAAATTAAACGCAACCCTGGGCAAGCATTGCATCTGCCACTTTTACAAAACCAGCGACATTTGCTCCCTTCACATAATCGACATAGTCTGAATCTGTTTTACCGTACTCCACGCAATTTTCATGAATGTTCTTCATGATGTTTTTCAAACGTTCATCCACTTCTGCCCGAGTCCAGGCTAATCGTTGCGAATTTTGAGTCATTTCGAGGCCTGAAGTTGCTACACCTCCGGCATTTGAAGCTTTGCCAGGACTAAACAGAATACCCTTCTCTTTGAACAATTCAACTGCTTCGATTGTACAAGGCATATTAGCTCCTTCGAAAACTCCCTTGCAGCCATTGCCTATTAATGTTTTTGCATCATCAAGTTGAAGTTCATTCTGAGTGGCACATGGGTAGGCAAGATCACATTTAATGTCCCAAGGAGTTTTTCCTGCACGGAATTCAGCACTTGGGAATTTATCAGCATATTCTCCTACTCGTCCTCGTTTCACATTCTTTAATTCTTTAATGAATGCAAGCTTTTCCTCATCAATTCCGTCTTTGTCATAAATAGAGCCAGATGAATCGGAAAGACTGACAACTTTTGCTCCACTCTGGATCAATTTTTCTGTGGCATACTGAGCCACGTTTCCAGATCCAGACACAAGACATGTTTTACCTTCCAGTCCATCACCAATATGGTTCAACATTTCTTCACTGAAATAAACACAACCATAGCCAGTTGCTTCGGGACGAATTAAACTACCTCCAAAATCAAGGCTTTTTCCTGTAAGAACTCCAGTAAATTCTCCACGAATACGTTTGTACTGACCAAAGAGAAATCCTATTTCTCGTCCTCCTACACCAATATCTCCAGCAGGGACATCGGTATTGGCACCAATATGTTTTCCAAGCTCTGTCATGAAGCTTTGACAAAACCTCATTACTTCTATATCACTTTTACCTTTAGGATCAAAATCAGATCCACCTTTGCCACCACCGAGCGGAAGTGTTGTTAAGCTGTTTTTGAAAACTTGCTCAAAAGCAAGAAATTTAAGAATACTGAGATTTACAGTAGGGTGAAACCTTAGTCCTCCTTTGTAAGGGCCGATTGCAGAATTCATTTGAACCCGGTACCCCCTATTTATTTGGGTATTTCCTTTGTCGTCAATCCAAGGGACACGGAACATAAATACACGTTCCGGCTCACACATCATTTCTAAGATGTTTCCCTGCTTGTACTCAGGATTATCATTGATAAATGGGATAATATTGTCTGCTACCTCCTGAACAGCCTGTAAAAATTCGGGCTCATTTGGGCTTTTAAGTGAAACCTTGTTAACAAATGCTTCAATTTCTGCTTGATTAGACATTTTAGATAGGGGTAATGTTGGTTAAATATTGGATTAAGCTAATAAAATCAGTGCAAGTTATTAATGTCTTGGTAAAAACATCTTATCCATTAAATCAAGATGTTAATCTAAATAAAACAATAGGTTAAAAACCATCTAAAGTGACTGCCGTACATTACAATAGAGCTATAAACCACTTTTCTAATGAATTATTTAAGCGTAGAAAATGAGATACTCTCTTCTGTAAGAAGTTTAAATGGAAATCAAAAGTCTGATGTGCTTGATTATGTTAAGAACATCCGCCCAATTCCTCACAGCAAAAAGCTTTACAGGAGGCGAGCAATGAAACAAATAAGAGAAGCACTCTTGAATAGTTAATCCTCAGACAGCACGATCACCGTATCTTCAGGAGTGAGTGTGAACGTATCGGATTTCTTCGGATTCAATACAACACCGTATTGGTCATTCGCATTTCTTGCCTTACTGATTACCCGATATCCAATCGCAACTTCATTTTTTCTCGCAGCAGATTCAAGGATCGTATAGAAATTCATTGGTTCACCAACTTGCACGTATTCACGGGCTGGCTTAATGTAAATTTCTGATCCGTCTGCATCAAAAAGATCTTCAAATACTCGCATCAAATATTTATTCTCACTGACCTGACTCATAAGTAAGCTCAATAGTTTATCACTTACAATGAAGTCATCTGCACTTGTGATATCAGCGAGTTGTCGGTTTCTGATATCAAGCATTTCACTTACGATTTTGTATTCATACCCATATTGCTCAGTGAAATTTCGAAGGTGCAACAATGTAATCAATGTCTGAGCATCTGCTTCTTGTATTGGGAAATACGTTTGATAACATAGGAGAATGATGAAATTATAATTCTCCAGGTGCATGTGCATTAACGTTTCTCGGTCAGTCGTGTCCTGAACTTCAAACTCAATTTTAATATGCTGTACTGTTTCATTGAGTTTGTCAATAATTACACTAGCATCTTCAAATTTGGAAACCACTTTCACAATAGACCCCAATGGGACATAATTATCCAATTCTCTCAAGATGTACCTGGCACGATCATTCCAACCAACGATCAATATTTTTTCCGGATCTCCTGGTTCTGGTTCGGTATAAATAATGTTGCTTTCGTGAAGTTCAAGATTAGGATTCGCATTCGGAATAAGCGTATCGTCATCTGCAGTGATTCCGATTACGCGATCACCTTCACCAAAAATCGTATCCATTGGGGGGTTAACCTCAACGGTTTCGTCAGCATATTGAATTCCCATAATGGAAGAATCTTCATAGGCAAACAATAATTCTCTAAAAGTTTTTCCATAAAGGGATGGTGCATCTTCGAAGTAGATTTCATCACCATCGAAATCCATGAGATCCTGGTATACGACACTAAGACCAGACTGACGACTGGTTTGGACCATGATTC
>JANQST010000457.1 GCA_028279155.1 Cyclobacteriaceae bacterium | reverse complement strand
AGGCAGATCAGCACTTGATGGTGTGGAAGCCATGAATATGATGGTGAACATGCTTAGAGAACATATTCATTCTTCGTCAAGAATTCATTATTCAATCACTCACGGAGGGGATGCGCCCAATGTAGTGCCATCATTTGCCGAAGTGTATTACTTTATCAGACACCCAAAACTTGATGAAGTAAAAGCGCTGCTTACCCGTGTTATCAAAACAGCGGAAGCTGCCGCGCATGGAACTGAAACTACGATGGAATATGAAATCATCCACGGGGTATACAACTTACTTCCGAACAAAACACTTGCTGAATTGATGTACAAAAACCTCCAACAGATTGGTGGTGTCCATTATGATGATGAGGAACAAGAATTCGCTAGATCAATTGCAAGTACGTACGATTTTCAAGATTTAGATCAAAGTCAGGTAGTATGGCCATTTGAATTCTCAACCAATGGTGGCGGAGGTTCCACAGATGTTGGAGACATTAGCTGGAATGTCCCCACAGCAGGGCTCTTAACTGCATGTCGAATACCGGGCAGTCCTGCACATTCATGGCAAGCAGTGGCAGCAGCAGGTTCGTCCATTGGCATTAAAGGAATGTTGAATGCTGCCAAAGTACTTTCAAATACAGCATATGATCTTTTTTCAAACCCTCAACTTATAGAACAATCACTACAAGAACTTAAAGAAAGAAGAGGTGATGACTTTGATTATGAACCGTTATTTGGCGATCGAGAACCACCTCTCGATTATCGGCTTGATGAGTAACACGAGATTAGAAAGATTTCTCACTATATATTCAATAAAAACAGAGCTCCACTTTTGGTTGCGGAGCTCTGCATTTTTTGATCTTATTTTTTGAACAGCAAAATCCTCTTTTCCAGTACACCATTTGAATTGTTCTTCACAAATAGCACGTAAAATCCACGTCGAATATGCCCTAATTCAATTGGTATCTGATTGTCTCCATTCGTAACGTTAGCAACCTCATTGTACACAATCTGTCCAGTATAAAAAGACTTGATTTTGAGCGTCAATTCCGCATCACCGGTACTGCTAAGACCCAATGCAGTTCGATCCCTGAAAGGATTAGGATAAACTCTGAAATTAGACAATACAACAACATTTGGATCAACAACACAATCACCAAGTGTTGCGCCTCGTTGAATCAGTTTAGTCGCTACGAATTCAGGTACACATAAACTTCTACCTCGATAACACACCTGAACCTTCACTCTCCGACCCCAGGTTTTACAGGTTACATCCACAACATTCACTCGTGTGGAGTCCGTAGCTTGTTCTCCATTAACATCCGTAACAGTCACTGAGAAGTACGTTGTATCTTGTGGCGAAACCGTGATCGAAGCAGTTGTTTCACCAGTACTCCATTCAAAAGAATAGGGAGCAGTACCCCCGGAAGGAGTCACTTCCAAGGTTGCAGATGCTTGGGGGGAATAACCAAAGAACACCGTTTGTTCCTCGCTAATTGTTGTTTCTAATGGCGGAATGATATCAAACCTTGCCAACACCGGTAGGTGATCGGATGTGGTGCCTTCATAATTATCAATGGTATTAAAAGGGAAATAGATGCTTTCCGTGCCTTCAATAAAGTCATCGAACAATTCATTGCTGATGGTGAGGTGATCAATCGTACTTCCGGATCCCCCGATAAAAGTTGGAGTTCCGTTCAAACTTAGAGAGCCAGTCACTGCATCATAGTTTGTAGAATCATCCAGGATCACCGCGTAAGTAGAAGGCCCACCACCGATGGAGGTGAAAACATCATCATTGTAATCTCCCAAAATAATGATCTGGTCGCTGGCATATTGTGCATCAAGCGTATCCTTTAACACTGTGTTATCAAAAACTTTTCTGGCAAGATCGTTGGCACTACCCCCAGACTTTCCATGTATGTTAATCAAATTGACTCTGGTGGTTGTTCCAAGGATTGTCACATCAGCTATCATTTGATATGGCAAACGCCCACTGGACCAAAATGAGCTTGCGCCGCTTGATGTTGGATATCCGTCTAAGTCATTTATAAGACCCAGCCTTGCTTGCGTATAAAACTCGTCAAAGATTGCTCTTTCAGAAACTAAACTAACAGTTGCTGTATTGTAAATAAAACACAGTTTCTGTGCGGGAAACGGATTGTTCGGATTCGGTGCCTGCCACGATCTCGAATACACATCCGAGCATACCAATTGATACCCAGGCATTCCATCAACCACCACCTGAAGCAATGAATCATTCGCAACCTCCTGAACCGCAATAACATCAGCGTTAAGTGCTGCCAAGACTGTAGCCGCATTGCTCGCTTGAAGTTCAATATCAGAAGGTCCGAATCCAGTAATCGTTGTACCGAAGAATTCCATGTTCCAGGTGACAATGTCCATTGTTTCCTCAAAAGGAATTTCAGAGCCCCCTGGCACAAACGGGGTTGTTCCGGGGAGATCTGGTATAAACCTTGGTAGCAGCTGAACATTCGTTTGGAATCTTCCAACTACTCCAGTTATTGAGGTTGCAGGTTCTGGTCTATTTCTTCCTACTAAGTCAACATCTCCATCAATTCTCACTGCTTGTGTAGCCGTGCCATCACTTATGTTGTAATTGGTGTTTGGAAATAAAACACCCGAGGCATCTTCGAATGAAATGCCATTTACGGTAACCAACTGGCCTTCGAAGGAAGAAAGCTGATCCAGGGTTACCAGTTCGGGAGTAACTCCAACCCCGGTATTTACTAAAACAACCGTATCAACATCAGTCAGTTGAACTTGACTGTTAAATTGACCCGTAGAGGCTGAGATCCATACTTCATCACCAATATTGAACAGTCCATCACCATGAACGAGAGGGTCAAACAATGCTATTCCAGCTGTGCTGTCCTGCAAATAGGCAGGTCCGCCAAATTGATCCGTGGCTGTAAGTACCGCCTTGAGCACTACATCTGAATTCAATGGAAGCGCTCTGGCCTGCGCTACCGTAACCGTATCTGAAGTTGGAACTACAATGATCGAATCACCAAAACTTTGATTGGCATTGACCAGCCCAAATGTATTTGCTTGCGGGGCAGCCCATGTAAAATCTGAATATGCTTGTCCCACACCTTGAAGTTGAAGTGACGACCCTACAGGAGTGCTGCTTGTCTCACTTTCACCAATATCTTCGCTGAGTATCCCATCAGCAGGACCACCAACCGCAACAAACGTCCCTTCATAACTCAAAAACTGAACGAGACTATCGCCAGGCGCCACAAGCGCTACACCATCCGGGCCTCCATTTTGTATACCGGAAATACTAAATGAAAGGGTTCCATAGCCATTGTCCTGATCAGGTATAATACCGCTCAAGGCTACTGTATTGTAGGAAGCCCCACCATTTCCGTTATAAAGTACCAATGACCAGCCACCAAGATCAATTCCTGCGTTTCCCGCAACTTCAATCCCCTCTCCTACATCTGAGCTTGCATTATCGTAGTGTATTTCATTGATGAAAACATTCTGGGTAGGTGCAACAAATGTCTGATTGTTATTGATCTGGTCATACGTGGATGTATTGGGTGCGGCCCATGTGAAATCAGAATAGACAGATCCGGAACCTTCCAATTGAAGCGATAACCCAACCGCAGTTGAACTGGTTTCTGCTACCCCAATGTCTTCACTGGTGACGCCATCTGCTGGACCACCAACTCCACTAAATGAGCCCTCGTAACTTAAGAACTGAATCAAGCTATCCCCAGGTGCAACAAGTGCGATACCATCAGGAGACCCATTTTGGAGTCCACTAATGGCAAAGAATGCTGTACCAAGCATACCCTGTTGATCAGGAATGATTCCTGCAAGGTTAACTGTATTATATGCTGCTCCTCCGTTACCATTGTAAAGTACCAGTGACCAGCCAGTTAAATCAAGACCAGCTGTTCCAGCTACCTCCACTCCCTCATTCACATCACTGCTTGCATTGTCATAATGGATTTCGTTGATGAAAAGCGTTCCCGAAATTGGATCTGGGTCGGGGTCATTCCCAAAGGATTGACCTACATTAATTGATCCGAATGTATTTGTATCAGCGATCCAGGTAAAATCACTAAATGATTGCCCTGTTCCTGTCAGCTGAAGAGAAAAATCTGTGGGAGTGCTACCTGTTTCACTGATTCCAATGTCTTCGCTAATCATGCCGATTGCGACACCATTTGTTGCAGCGAAACTACCTTCGTAGCTAATAAACTGGATCACATTATTCGCTGGATCAATCAAAGCAAGGCCGTCGGGAGCGCCATTTTGAATGCCGGCCAGAAGGAAGGACAATGTTCCAAATCCGTTATCCTGATCGGGTAATATTCCGATCAGGTTCAAAGTATTATAAACCGTCCCGTTACTTCCATTGTACAATTCAATGGTCCAACCTGTAAGATCAGTACCTGCCGTACCTGCTACTTCAACACCTTCATTAACATCCGAGCTTGCATTGTCGTAATGAATTTCATTGATAAATACTGTAGGAACTGCAATTCCAAATGTCTGGCCGTCATTCACAGCATTATATGTACTTGTCAAATCAGCGGACCAGGTAAAATCAGTGTATTCGGTGCCTTCGCCGGTTAGTTGCATCGACAAACCAACAGCCGTACCACTGGTTTCAGCAACACCAAGGTCTATGCTTGCCGTTCCGTCAGCAGGTCCTCCAACAGCGTTGAAACTACCTTCATAACTAAGAAATTGGATGACGGCATTTGAACCATCAACAAGTGCCAGGCCATCAGGTGCTCCGTTCTGGACTCCACTTATTGCAAAAAATATTGTTCCATAGCCATTTTGTTGATCCGAAATGGTCCCTGATAGAGAAACGGTATTATATACTGCTCCACCATTTCCATTGTAGAGTACAAGTGAATAAGCGTTGAGATCTGTCCCGGCAGGACCGGCAATTTCTACCCCTTCATTTACATCACTTCCGGCATTGTCGTAGTGAATTTCGTTGATAAAAACTGATTGAGAATAAGAAAATAAGGACAATAGAATGCCCAGGAGTGATAGGTTATTTTTCATAGTGAGTGCGTTTAGGTTCACTGTGAAGTTATCAACTCTAGGCTAATTATTCGTTACATAATCATTACATTATGCTTAACTGAGTATAAGAGTTGTTACTTTTTCTTGAATAATTCCTCCGTGTAATCTAGCAGCTCTTGCCCTCCCCATTTCCCATGGCCTGGTACCACTACTTTTGCATTTGGAAACTCAGCCTTAATGATCCCAACGGTCTCGGACCATGTATCGACGTTTGCATCACCGGTGTACCCCTTATTAGCTCCGACACTTTTGATCAGACACCCTCCGAATATCACGTTTTCAGATGGAATTACTCCAATAACATTATCCCTTGTATGTCCTTCTCCAATATGCTTAATCAAAACACCTTCATTACCAACATGGATGGTTGATTCTTTCTCAAACCCCTGTTGAGGCAGAGGTTCTCCAGCCTCAGCAGCAAGCTCAATGGTCAATTGATTAGCCGTTGAAACTATGTTTCTTGCATGAAATGCTTTCAAACCTCCAAGACAATCTCCATGAAAATGAGTTGGAACGATAGCCACTACTTTGGCTTTTAAATCCTTGGTTATATAACTAATCAATTCATTGCTTGATGAATCGTCTGGAGGGGTATCGAAAACAATCGCTTCGCCCTCATTTACATAGATTAGGCCATTACATCCTACTCTTCCAAAATCTTCCGTTTGTAGATAAGATCGATGAACAAATACGTTTTCGTTTATAGGAAAAATCTCTAATGTTTCGGTGGAGTATTCGGAATTGTTTTTACATCCAACAAACAAAACTGATAACAAGAGGAACCATGAGTGGCCGTTTTGTAGATATGTATTCATTGTTCAAATCAGAAGGTGCGAAGAAAACAAATTATTTCCTTACGACCCATGGTTGCAACCTGTAGCTTATTTTTTGCTTAACCCCAACATCACTCGATTCTCCTCAGTATCCTTATGCACCCGCCATTCATCGACTCGTTCGCCTTTAATCTTTGCAGACCATAGGACAGGTCCTTCAACACGGGTATCCGAACAGGTAGAATGCCCCCGAACGTAAACCTTATCACCCGTATTCACTACCTCTTCAAAAACATGGTGGTAATCTGGGAAAAGCCTACAAAAACTTTCCCATGCATCCATACAAGCTTGTTTGCCCATGATTGTATGCCCCGATGAGTCTATGAATACCATGGTGTCCGTAATGATCTCCAACAGGCCGTCGGTATTCCGATCATTGAGATAATCTTTGTATGTCGATATGATCGATTTCGGATCCATTTTTTTATACTGTAAAAGGATTACTGGGATGAAAAACATCATGCCCTAAATTCAGTTTATACAATAAGCAACTTTGAAGCCAGAACATCCACTCCCAATTCATTGTATTTACTCTGAATACGTGCGGTGGTGTTAAGCACATCCCCTGAAAAGGCAATCTCGCGCTTCACAACCCCTATCTCTCCAGCCGTCACATGCCGATAATGCGCAGCTTCAGCCTAAATTTAGTCTAGTCGTGAAGAACTAGATTGATTTATTCAAACCTGATACTGTTATGTCCGATGATGCGGTCCATCATTCCTGAAAACCAGATGGATAAAAACAAATATCCCAATAACCGCAAGTCCTAATAAGATGAATAGCATACTATTTCTGCCGTATAGGATAAAGGTAGTTGATAAGAATCAGGTATCAGTAATTATGTAAAAGAGGGCATCAGAAAAATGATTTCGATTAGCCGTCTTTTTTTGATTTATTATCTGCTACATTTATTCATACCATGCCACGAATCATAACCTTGGTACTCCTTTGCCTGGCCCTGCAAGGTTTTTCTCAGGACCAAAACAAAATCGATTCTTTGCTGGCGTTAGTCAATTCAAATAGCTCCATTCAGAAAAAGGTTGATGCTTATAACGAGCTAGCGTTTATGTATGTCAATGTGGATTCAGCAACAACTCATCAATACGCCGTACAGGCAATTGAGCTGGCAGAAACCAATGACTATTCTGAGGGAGTCGTTACAGCCAAGGTTCAGATTGGGTGGACCATTATCCGATCTGGTTTTCTGGAGGAAGCCGAAAAATACTTCCAAGAGGCGAAAGCACTCGCTGAAGAATTAAACTTTCAAGAAGGAATCGCGGATGCTGCTCATGGATGGGGCACTGCTCGCATGGATCAGGGCGAGTTGGAAGAAGGATTGGCTTTGCATGAAGAATCACTCGCTATCCGACAAGAGATCAATGATCTGAAAGGCATCGGTTTGAGTTACAACCAGATTGGGATTGTGCATGCGTATATGGGTGATTATCCCACCTGCCTCGAATATTTTCTAAAAGCCCTGGACATCCAAAAACAACGAGGGGATGAAGCCACGATGGCCGGCAACTACAACAACATTGCGTTGGTGTATGAACGACTGGAACAAACCGAAAAGGCGCTGGAATACTATCAGCAAGCACTGACAATCAATGAAAAACAAAACAACGTCCGGGGGATGGCATTGAATAACCTCAACATTGTCAATTCCTACCGGGATCTGGACCAAAACGATCGGGCCTTGGTTCATGCAGAGAGGTCACTTACGTTAAGTAGGAATTTAGGCAGTCAACGATTGGTTTCATTAAGCCTGGGAAACCTGGGAGCGCTTTATACTGATTTGGAAAATTTCGAAAAAGCACTGGAATACCAATCTCAGGCTAACAAAATGCATGCGGAAATGGGGAATAACCCGTCCCTGGCCAACAGTTCCATTCAACTTGGTGAAATTTATTATGAATTGGGTAGGTACGGGGAATCACTCTCCTACCTACTTGATGGACAACGTCTGGCAGTAGAAATTGGAAATCCGGATATGCTTGCTTCCGCATACAACAATTTATCTGACACCTACGCCGCATTGGGACAGTACCGGAAAGCCTACGATGCACATGTGCAGTTCAAGGAAATGGCGGATAGTGTGGTGAACGATGAGAACACACGAGAATTGGCCCGCATAGAAGCAGACTATGAATTCAAGCAAGAAAAAGACTCCTTACAGTTTGCACAGGCCCAGGAAAGACTCGCTTTTGAAACTGATATTGAGCGACGAAGTTTTACTCAGCTTATTACACTAATAGGCCTTATTCTAACAGGAGCGCTCGTCCTGGTCATTTACTTTTTTCTGCGAGCCAAACAGCGAACAAACCGTCAGCTTGTGGAACTCAACCAGGAAATCAAGAGTCAGCGGGATAGCCTGGAAGCCTTGAATCAAATGAAAACCCGATTGTTCTCAATTATCTCTCATGATTTACGAGGACCTATGAGTACGTTCATTGGGTTTTATGATCTCCTATCCAATCACATTGAGAAACACTACAAAGTAGATGGAGACGAACAACTGAAGAAGATGCAAATACATATGCATGATTCCTCCAACCGGGCGCTCCAATTGATGGACAGCTTGTTGAAGTGGGCGTTGAAAGAAGAAGATGCCATCCCCTACCATCCCAAGAAGCTTGACCTCCAGCGGGTGATCTTTGAAACGGTGGAATCACTTTCACCCCAGGCACTTGCTAAAGATATCAAGTTGGAATCCACCGTCGCAGAACCGATGCATGTTTGGGCTGATAAAAACAGCTTGATGACAATCTTCAGAAATCTTGTAAACAATGCATTGAAGTTCACTCCAGAAAATGGGAATGTTCAGATTGCTGCGAGAACTGAGGAAGAAAATGTTGTTGTCACCGTAGCTGACTCCGGTATTGGCATCCCACAAGAAAAGCTGGCCAACTTATTTGACATGGATGAGAAGAAAGTGACTAGAGGCACCAAAGGAGAAAAAGGAAGCGGCCTGGGCTTGAACCTCGTCTACGACTTTGTACGAATGAACAAGGGGACCATTGAGGTAATCAGCGAAGAAGGCAAGGGTACTACATTTTCTGTAGTACTTCCGGCTCAAAAGGATGAGCCAATTTTGTTGTATTAAGAAAGCAGAAGGCCCGGAACTACGTTCCGGGCCTCCCACCAAATACTAATCTTACTGACCAATTTCAGCAGTACCGGATCCGGAACTTATCCAGATTTCAATATCCTTATCACCAAACTTCTTCGTTTTCTTGAGTCGAGTGCTCCTTCCTTCATCAAATTCCTCGCTTGTATCAAAATCGAATGGGGCACGAATTCTTCCTCGGTTCTTATTGATCTGCATGACCA
>JANQST010000072.1 GCA_028279155.1 Cyclobacteriaceae bacterium | reverse complement strand
GATCTGCTTCATTTGCAGATATGGTAAACGCACCAGTCACTTCAAACTTTTGCTTATCAAACTCAAACTCTACAACTGTAGCAAGGCCAAATCCAGGATTGTTAGCTTGAATTACTGTCTGGAACCACAATTTGTTCATTTTAAAGCTACTCTTGGGAATCAGTTGAAGTGGTTTTTCTGCAAGCATGGCCATCCTCAATCGTACCAAAAGTGGATTAGGCGATAAGTAGAATTCTAGCGGAATAGCTACTTGAGGAATAGTAAATGAAAGATGGTTCAGGAATTTCTCAACATCAGTAGGAACTAGATCACCAAGCTCTAATTCACTACTCAGTGATAAACTTTCAATATTTCCAGCTTTGGCCAGATGTACTTTGGTTTTAGGAACAGTGATGCCATCTAAGACCTTTGCATACTTAGCCAATTTAGGAAAAGTAGTCGAAACGATTTCTGCAGGATGAAATGAAGGAATATCGGCCTCAAGTTGTATGTCTCCAGGAGTTTGAATAAAACCTGATAATTGTACAGAACCTATGTTTCCGCGGGCAGCCAAAAAACCAGATTTTGATTTACCTATTTGCACGATAAATCGGTCTATGGAAAGCGAACAACAGAAAAATTTGATTGTAGCCTGCAAGTCAGATGAGAAAGAAAGGCTCTGACTCTTCAAATCATAGGTGACAAAAACATTCTGAAGCTTTGGAGGTTTAAAATATTGAGATAAATCAATCGAAAGACCACTTTTTGATACTTCATTTAAAAATTTGCCAGGATCAATTTGTTTTCCATCGTTGACCAAACAACTTATGAATCCATCACTATCAATGTGGATTTGATTTCCAATACCCATTAAGGTCACCTCACCGTCAAATGAAAAGGTACCAGCTCTTAGTTCTTTGTCTAAAGGGACAACCATTCCATAAGTGAGCACAATGTCAGAAATATTAGCACTTGAAAAGCCTATCGGTTTACCGCTATACTGAATGGCTATCTGAAAGCCTGATGGAATAAATTTCTTAGTAAAACGAACATCAATGGCTTTCAACGATAGAGAGTTTAGCACATTTAAAGGAGCTGGTAACGTACTGGGGAGTTCTGAGTCAACTAGAGCAAACACATCATTTATCCCAGGGTTCCCCTTGGGGAAACTAGCCTGACTTATTAGTCCATTTGGAACGCTATTATCGGGTATGGGAACAGGTAAGGAAATGGACTTATTTCCTACGGGAATAACAATAGCAGCATTAAAAACACCTTTTTGAGCTACTCCGCTTAATATGTCTGAAAATTGACCCATAATTATGTTTGTATGCGTTGAACTTCATTCCAATTACCTCCTACATATTGCAGTATGATTACTTCATTGGAATCATTATCCCATCCTATTCTAAATCGAGTGTTTGCTGGAAATCGGCGATTGTTGTTTTGATCTCTGAAAAAGCTTGATCCTTGGATTAACTGAAAGTAGTTTGCAAAAGGAGGCATCCAACGTGCGCTACATTTACCTGTACCACGGATGATGGTTCTTGGGTGCCCTCCTTCTTCTTCAAAACCGGTTATTGCTCCAAAAAGTTGTGCAACATTTCGTGAAAGCAGTGCTAAGGCTAATTGGCATTCCGGACAAAACTCTTTTGAAGGATTAATTCCTGATATATAGTCTTCAAGCCTAAAGTTGTTTAATGGGGTGTTTGGATTTTGAGTCATAAAAAGACTTACCGCAAACATGATAAGATTCATCTCTGCATGCCGCGGTACTCTTGGAATTTGCCCATTTTGGACAACATTAATAACCGTAGGATTATTGATCGTTGTATTTATTGAAAAGTATTGGACAGGTAGGTCCCTTCTAAAACGTGCACTTACTAATCCACCTGCTCCATTCATTGAGCCAGCCACAAAGGGTTCTGCTACTTCATGACCATCAAAAGTCGCAAAAGCAATTGTGGTCTCGCTTCTTAATGATCTTTGCTCTCGATATGCTTCTAAAATTGTAGCAATGGCTTGATAAATGGCCTCATCATCCATAATAATATTCTTTGAATTGAAATTACTAGATTGAACCAGTGGAGTCAATACCTACTTTAGGGTATTTTCCAATTGACGGTTGGATAACCAAAAGAATTAATTGTGATTTATTAAGAATCGCACACATTCACCACTCTCCTTCGCTCTTTTCCAACAACCCTCACTTTGGCATTGTAATTCCTCGGACTGGGTCGCGCAGACAAGGTGTCTTCCATCGGAGGAGTGGCGAAAGAGTGCTCCACTCCTACACTAAATTGATATGACTCCTTTGTCTGCTATCGAAGTAGATGAAGGTATCCTTTCATTTGATTGGACCTACAATTATCTTCTATGCTCATGCTCCAATAGTATACGCCACCTGGGTGTCCTTTGCCAGTCCATTTGAAATCCGGGTTGTTGGTTCGAAATATGATACTTCCTGCCCTGTTCACTATAGTGAATTGAAAACCGACATTGATGGATGATACACCTTGAATAAAGAATAAGTCGTTAATGCCATCGTTATTTGGCGTAAAGACATTCGGAACCATCAAATCATCACTTATAGAAACATTGACTTCAAAATCCTGACTAATCTGATAGGTGCATTCATTAATTTCAACCTCATAGCGGATGGTATATGTACCGTTTTCCATACTCATAATATCTAAAACAGGTTCCCTAAAAGCTCCCAGGTTGGTATTGATAATTTCGAAAGTGCCTCCAGAAGGGCTGGTCACTAAATTCACGGTTTTAGACGCATCGCATACGATTCCTATTGATTCAAATTCCAAATTGATAATTTGATGATTAACCCTAAGCGTGTCACTCAGGTACGTACACCCACTTGCAGAAAAAGATTTACAGTAATAGGATCCAGCTTCGCCTACTAACAATTCACTTTCATCTGATAGGAGTTCATAAGTTCCAAAACCAGCAAGATCCCCATACCATTCATGCCTGTTCATTGATCCTGATTGAAGGCTTAAGGTAATAGACTCATCGAGACATAGCTCATACTCCCCGGTGTAGTTTAAAGAAGAACTCTCGGTGTTCAACTTAATGTTAATTGTATCACTGTTGTAAACACATCCCTTTGACATAAACTGACAGTAGTAGAGACCGGCATTCGATCCTTGTAAATCTGGTAAGTCAGATATGCTCTCAAAGTTGATTGTGATCGTATCAGCGCTATAATACCAGGTATAGCTTTCCATTACATTCTCAGATTCAAGTTCCAATGGGAAAGTCTCACCAGTACAGTATGTCACATTATTCGGATGCTTAAGTGCCGTGGATTCAATTGCATCAATTACCTGAAAATACTGAGGATCAGAATTGCAAGCAGGATTCAATGATATACCATAATAATAGCCGGCTTTATCAACGGAGACAGTATCTTGTCCATCCCATTTATATTCCTGTGAATACACACCGTCTAAGTTTTCCTTATAGTACCAGCGATACGAATGATATGGTTTATTTGATTCCATAAACAAGTCAAACGTTTCGCCAATGCAAAGATAGTTTTCAGGTTCTGAGGCATTAAGTACAATTGGTTTTGTGTAAACATCAATCGTAGTTGTGGTTGTACATTCTCCGTATTGATAGCGAATAGTGTACTTGTCTTCAGCGAGTGTTGATGGATCAAAAAGGCCTGCTTCAGTATCAATGATTCCTTCACCACTCCATGTTCCTCCAGATACAGGATAAGCGATCAAATCAACTATCCCATCTTCGACACAGAGAGGTGGAATGTCTTCTTCTATAGCGCCTACCTTTTTAAACATATATGCAGCGCCTGAACGATCTCCATTTTCAGTATCAGCCAATGGGGCACTTACCACTACCTCTAGAAAATTTTTGGTTATAGTTGCACCAAACCCGTCAAATTCATGGCCACCAATAGGAAGTATTTCCCCAACCTCATTTGCAACCGTTACACTTTCATCAATAAAATTTCGATCAAAGACATAGACTTTGCCTGGCTCCTCGCCATCTTCCGTATTGTAGTAATCGGTATATGATCTTCGAAACAGGGAATGAGGTGCCCCTACTAAAACATTGTTCTGATCGATGTATACCGAGTTCCCAAAGAAACCATCAATGATGCGCTCTTCCGGTTTCAGGATATTTTGGTATTGGATCTCTCCTTCCCAACCACCTTCCGGCATTTTAAAGAGATACGCGCGACCACTGTTTGGACCAAGTCGATCATCTCGTTCTCCGGTTGGTGCGCCCACAACAATATATTCGCCATATAAATCGACAGATGTCCCGAATGAATCGAATTCCTCAATGGCGTAATTACCAGTTTCGATCAATTCACTTCTATCTGGAAGCAAACGTGCATCCTCTGTCCCACTCATCCATTCTTCATCGGGCTTTCTTTTAAAAATTAACACAGTATTACCGTAGACAGGACTTCCGGCCACAACTAAGGTATCATTCATGAATATGGGATATTCACCTATCGCATCCCTGCTATACTGATCGGATGCCTGTAGTGTTGCCAAATAATCCCACATTCCCTGATCATCTTCCTTAAAGATGTAAATCCTTCCTTTGTAATTCGAGCCGCCGAAATACCTCTGGCCAACAGCAAGATATCCTTTGTGATGAGTAATCGTTCTTCCAAATTGACGATATGAGTTAAAGTTTGAGCTTAAAATAGCATTATCATTTGGAGTCGATTCACGATTTACAACGCTTTTCCCAATAAACGATTCCTTAACATCTAGTGATTCTGCTGAATGAGGATTAGGCTTTGATCCGAACTGATGTCCATCTGATATTTGACTCTTATGAGAACTACCTGATACAAGACTCACATCAGGTGAAATAATCTCCTGAACAAATTCCCAATTATCTCCATTTTTCTCAAACTGATAGACCTTGCCCATGTCATTAATCACGTTATTACCGTTCACATCGGTGCTATCATAGAAAGGCGACGAAGCGAACAGGTAGTTATCTGTAATTTCTATCGCGCGACCAAAATTCTGAAATGACTGGATGTCAGGTGAATAGATTTTGGTCGTCCTGGACCAACTTAAATCCTCGTTATTTCTTTCGTATATATTCACCGCCCCACTTGCCCACCCTCTGTCATCATCAAGGTTGGTTCCCACTGCCCCGTTCAGTTTGTAAAATGAGCTTGAATTAGAAAACTCGTCCCCAGATGAGCTAAGAGAATGTTGGAATAATACCTGGTCGGAATCACCTTGTGAACTCTCAAAAAATTCATCAAGTACTACGGTATTTAATTCACTCCCCGTTATGATATTGTCTGAATATGCAAAATCATTCGAATTATATACAAAATGATCCTCGTTGATGGACATCTCCCAGCCGAAGCCTCTCTCAATAGATGGAATATCCAACACAAAATCAGGTTGATCAACATTGCTCCAATCACTTCCTTTTTTGAATACACTAATTGTTTGTTGTGCCGGATGCGAATGAATTACGTACTGATCATTGGCCACAACTCGATCATTGGTTGAACCTTCTATTCCTGGGATGGAAAGCACAGCAATTTCATTAGCATCGACCCATTTACCATCCGCTCTTTCATAAATAAACACTTTAGCATCAGTCTCATCTCCAGGACCTTCATCTCTGTTGTTGGCAACAAAAATATGGTCATCAAGAACGGCTATTGAAGTTCCAAACCCAAGCTGGTTTGGCCGTGAAGGAAGTAATTCTACAGGGTCATGTTCCCAACCAGTACTTTCGTCATTGTTATAAACAAACACTCTGCCACTGGCATACTCACCTGAAATTTGAAAATTGTCAGCAGCTGCAACCAGGAAATTGTCTCCAAATTTTAAATTGACTTCAAGTGGATGAAAATAAGAGTCAGACTCACTCTTAATACCATCCAGCGTCTCAATCAAGCTTGCTGATCCATCATTTAGCTGGTAAATATTGATGTTAACTTCATGATGCTCCTCTGAATTGTGTCCGTAATAATAATATACTGAAATGATCTCTTCCGTCATTTCGAAGGTTAGGTCAACACCACCAAAATCATCTTCATCAACTACTGGTACGGGGTTGATAATGTAACTCTCATTCCGTGAAGTCCAGGTCTCTCCTTCATTTTTTTCAAAAACGTAAACCATTTCATAGGCGTACCCTTCAGGTGAATAAGTGGTGGCTCGTGCAACAATAGTATTTGAGTTAGCCGCCAGATGGTACCCAAGTTGCATTCCTTTGGTAGCTGATGATGGGATGAGCTCTGCAATTCTTTGCCAACTTGCATCAACAAATTCATATACAAAAACAATTCCGCTCTGATATGCGATTGAGTCATTGTTGATGGCCGATGTTATCAGGTAATTGTCTTGTAAAACCACATCCCAGCCAAAATTCGAAAAGAAACTTGTGCTTTTGGGTGGGAACATTATGATGTCATCATCAAGGCATTGAGAAAGACTGCTGTAAGAATACAAATAGCCTATCACGGAAAATAAACATGCCAAGAGCTTAAGCTTCATGAAGCAGTTATAAGAAATTCATTATTTGCAAATTAAATGCTATTCCTCAATTCATAAAAAAATGAAAGAATACCCTGCATCGGGGCAGGTTATAACGCAGAGAAATGATATAAAGAACCTGTAGTATTCTGGCAATTTCGCGGACATAAAGTTGAATTATTCTCTACAATGAATGTAAAATTCTTGAGCTTGTCAACCAACCATTTCATTGTTACTCTCACTAACTTATTGAAGAGTAAAAAAAGTGTGATGGACAAAAAAGTAAGAATTATACCCACCTTGGCTTATAAAGATGCTAAGGAGTCGATTAAATGGCTATGTGATGCCTTTAGTTTCAACGAGGATGCCGTTTACCTTACTGAGGATGGAAAAGTCGCTCATGCGCAACTTACATACAAAGGCAACATGATCATGTTGAGCTCTTATGATAGTGGTTCAGAGTTTTCGAAATGGTTAAAACACCCTGAAGAGATTGGCGGTTTTGTCACACAAAGTTCTTATATAATAGTTGATGAGGAAGTGATCGATTCACACTTTACAAAGGCCAAGGAATCTGGAGCAGAGATCTTGATAGAGCTCAAGAGCGAGGATTATGGAGGAAAGAACTACACTTGCAAGGATATAGAAGGTCACATTTGGAGTTTTGGTTCATATGATCCGTGGAAACCCAAAGCAGATGCATAATATTCATTCCCTTCCGAAAATTTCAAAAAGAGTGCTCTACAAAACATAAAACCGAAGTAGATGTAACTTGTGCTTAATCGCTCTGCTTAGCCACTCATCATGAAGTATTACCACTCATGTGGCTGCGATAGCGTTTGATTTTGTTTGGGCGTTCCATACCACGTACAAACCCAGACCAACACCATGAGAAATATTTTGCCCTTGCTGCTGACTTTATGCTGCAGCGTTCACAGTTATTACATACAAGCTCAGAGCGAAAATGATTGCAATCTTGAGGCTTTTTCACATATGGAAGGCAAGTGGTTTGGTGTACAATATATCTATAGCGAAGGAGATACCACGTATGTAGGATCTACTCAATTGACTATAAAAAAAGCATTAGGAGACTGTGCGCTTCAAGAAGATATCGTGGTGCATGGCACCAATGCTGAACTGATATTTAAAGCCATCGGGATCAGGTCATATGACAAAACTTCGCAATCATGGAAATTCACAGAAGTCGACAATACAAGCAGACATCTAACCTTCAATGGACGTGAAGAAAATAACGAATGGGGTTTTTACCTGGAAAGAGAACGAGATGGTACTAAGTACTTGCTTAGGTTAAGGTACCCGAGTATAAATCGTGATCACTTCCAACAAATTTTTGAACGCTCATATGATAATGGAAAGTCATGGCAACAATCGAGTCATATTGACTTTAAAAGAAGCCTCTTCTGATTAACGAAAGTCACCCTGCATTTACTTCATACCTACTCACTTCTTAATGACTTGACAGGGTTAGCGATTGCAGCAAGGAATGCCTGAATGCTAACCGTTCCAAAAACAAGCACCATCGTGAGTAAAGCCGCACTACCTATACTTAACGGAGAAATATCTACACGGTAGCTGAAATCATCCAACCATTGATTTGCAAAGTAAATGATGATGGGTACTGCTACTGTGATTGCGATCAAGACCAGAATAACAAATCGTTTGGCAAGCAAAATAACCAATTGATTCACTGAAGCACCTAATACTTTTCTCACGCCCACTTCTTTTTTCTTCTCCGAAGCGATGAACATGATGAGTCCGTATGAACCCATGCATGAAATTAAGACTGCCAAGAAGGCGAAGTAGCCAACCAGCTTACCAAATTGTTCCTGTGCCAGGTATGCCTGCGCCAGCGCCTCATCCAGGTATTGTGGGTCAAATGTTTCTGTAGGGAAAATCTCATTCCATGCTTCTTCGATTTGATCAATCGTCTCCGTGAGATTCTGTCCGGTTAATTTGACTGTCACAAAAGAAAACTGAGGGTCAGAAATCTCCATGATCATCGGTCGCATGGCCTCACTTAAGCTCAGAAAATGAAAATCATTTACCACACCTACAACTTTTCCAATCTTGCCTTCCAGGTTGATCGTTTTTCCTAAGGCCGATTCAGGATCACCAAATTCCCATGTGCTTACAGCTGTTTCATTAATAATGAACGCTGATGATGGATCTGTTCCGTAGGATGGATCAAAATATCTTCCGGTAGTCAATTGAATCTCATATACTTCGAGAAAATCAAAATCTACCGCGATGACTGGAGATAGCATATTGTCCTCAATTGTATATCCTTCCGGAACAATGTTTCGGTTAACCATTCCAAAGCCAAGCAAACCTGAGGATAGCGTACTACCTTTCACGGACGAAAACTGACCTATGGTACTTTCAAACGTTTCAAGTTTGCTTCGTAGGTTTTCATCAACACCACCAAAAACCGAGTTGAAATTATTGCTTTGAATGGGTGCTGTGATTATTAGTTCTTTTTGAAAACCCAATGGTTTATTTCTCATAAGCCCAAGTTGATCATAAACAATCAATGATCCCGAAATGAGGATGATACTGATCATAAATTGAACAACCATTAGCCCCTTCCTAAAATTCATGGCACTACCAGGATCTGAGATACCACCTTTGATGCTTTTTAAAATAGCAAATCGTGTCACAAAAAATGCCGGGTAAATTCCTGCCAGAAAACTGGTAATGAACATGATGCCTATGAAGCCGGCAATGATGGAGCCTGTCAATAATATATCAATCGTGAGTTCCTTATTCGTAAGTGCATTCAGCTCTGGCAGAAGCAGCGCTGTTGCACCTATGGCAAGAATCGATGCGAAAAGAGTTGTCAGAAATGATTCACCAAGAAATTGGATAACCAGGTGGTTATTCCAGGCGCCCATAACTTTTCGCATGCCGATCTCTTTCGCTCTTTGAAGTGATTTGGCTGTACTAAGATTGACAAAGTTGATGCACGCAATGATAATGGTGAGTGCTCCAATAGCGATAAAAATCCAGATAAACTGACTGCTTCCCGGGGGTTCAGCCTGGGCTTGCACATCATTGTTTAAATGAATGTCTAACAAAGGCTGAATTTCAAAGCTTTGACCCTTATTCTGGTTTTCTGGAATTTTCTCCTTCACAAACGTTTCAAACCGTTTATTTACTTCTCCCGGGTTGGCCCCTTCTTTGAGCAGTACATAGGTAGGTGAATGAGACACCATATGATTTATTTTGAAATTTGCCCTTATCCCCTCCTGTAGTGCCACTGGTTCCAGGTCATACATGTTTTCATAAGGAATAAGCATATCAAAATGTACATGAGAGTTGGATGGGAAATCTTTGACAACCGCACGAACGGTAAACGATTGATCACCTTCCATCAAAATCGTTTTACCGACCGCATCAGTACCCTTGAAGTATTTAAGTGCAATTTCTTCATTGAGGATGACTGAAAAAGGATCGACAAGTGCCTCTTCCAAGGTCCCTGAAACCAATTCAAAATCAAACATTTTGAAGAGTTCTGCATCTGCAAAGTTGACATTTGTCTCCTCAAACCTCAGCTCCTGGCCTTCATTGGGAACACTTACACTCACCGATCTGGACCACATCCTTGAAGAACTTTCAACCTCTGGAAAGTAGTCGTTTAAATACTCCTTAAATACCGGGGGTACCCTGGCAATATCAAAGTCGCTGATGAAATACCTTAAACGGTAAATTCTTTCTTTTTTGCTATGGAATGTATCATAGCTCTGTTCATCAACGACGAATGTCAGGATCAAGAGCGCACATGTAAGCCCAGTTGCCAGTCCAACAATATTAATCAGGCTGAATATCTTATTTCGCAGTATGTTACGATAGGCAGTTTTGAGGTAGTTGAATAGCATGGATTTTCGAGTTTTGAATCTTGTAATAATACGCTAGTAGCCTTTTGCCTATCAGCAAAAAGTGATGGGTGGTCAAAATACTTTCAGCAACAAAGTATTATCTCTGAATTATTAAGCAACACCATCGGATGAATTACCATAAAGAAACAATCATAAATCAAAAACGAGTACTAGTGGTTCCTTTTAGGTACCAGTGCTTCTAACCATCCTTTTCTGAAGAACGATTAATTGCCTCCTTGCCATTATAAATTAGCCTTGTCGTCCAGGGAATAGGGTTTCTTAATGCATAGTGAGCCATGCAACCATTCTCAGCTTCATTAAGCAAGTCTTTTATGTTTTCTTCTGGCTCAGGACTTTCGATAATTACATGTGTTTCTACTATATCACATCCGCCGTTGGTCATGTATCCATGTTCACGCATGTGGCCAAGGTTCGTTCTAAATACGATTCGTTGTTCCAGCTTAAGACTATCCACCTGAATTTTACGTGCGGTAAGAATATCAGTCAAGTGAGTCATCAAGCAAAATCCAATGCCTGCCGAGAAGAAGGCCAACGGTGGCGGGGCGGTGTCTTCCCCTACCGGTGGTTGCTCATCGCAATACAACTTGACCGGACTAAACCCCGGAATATTGACAGAAACTACTCCTGTCTTGCTTTGCATTTTACCCGCTTCCGCGCTTAGGTTCACTTCAAAACGATAAGGTTCCGGGTGACGTGCCTTTTCAAATTTGGCAGATTCATACTGAGTTTTTGATGGCTGTTCTGAGCTAAGCTCACCCACGTGATAAAATTTCTTTTCTGACATTTTGTTTCTGTAATTATCTAAGGGATAAATAAAACAGCTAAAATAAGTGAAGTCAGATTGATGGTAAATTATTTAATTCACAAAAGGCTGTCATCCATTGAATGACAGCCTTTCGATTCTTAAACTTTTATCCATGCGATAATCACACTTTCACTTTCTGATAGATAGAAATCGTAGGTTGGATTAGAATAGGAATTATTTTGCATCACCACTCTTTTCAGTGCTATCTTCATTATTGCTGAATTTGGTGTGACTATTCCCCATTTCTTTATGTGGTATTGTTCAGTAAGCTCAGCAGTCCTCAGCCATAGGCCTTCAATCATATCATTCCAGGCTCCCTCCGATTCAACCACCACCACAAATCGATCGACCGCAGGTATTTTTACCATTGTTGTGAAATCGGAAAAAGCCATTTGGTAATCACTTTCAGTTGCTTCTTTGTGAAATTTGAAGAAACCGATTTTTCTGTTAATTACTTTGTACTCAAAGTTTTTCATGAAAAAAGACAGGCCTATTGAGAAATGATATTGGAATAAAATGACCTGATCTTTTCAGCGATAAACTTTCCTTCTTCTTCTAAAGCAAAATGTCCGGTGTTAAGAATATTGAAATCGACATTCTTCAGATCCTTCTTGTATGGATAAGCGCCTTCGGCTGGAAATATGTAATCATTCTTTCCCCAAACGATCAGTGTCGGAGGTTGGTAATCTCTGAAATATGTCTGCCATTTTGGATATTCAGTCACATTGGTTCTGTAGTCATAGAACATAGCCAATTGAATTGCATTATTCTCCTGTCTCGTTAAATGTCTTAGATCTATTTCCCAGTTATCCGGGCTAATCCTTGCTGTGTCTTTTACCCCGTGGGTATACTGCCACTTTAAACCAGCTGGAGAATGAAAGCCTTCAAGCGCCTGGCCGTTTTCCACTGTATACTCATTCCAATACTTTTTTATTGGAACCCAAAAGTCTCTTAGCCCCTCATCATATGCATTCCCGTTTTGGATGATTAATGCCTCAACTCTGTCAGGATTTCTATGAGCGATTCTAAAGCCTATTGGAGCACCATAATCCATCAAATAGATACCAAACCTTTCAATACTCTTCTTATCAAGAAAATTCTCCATCAATTTGGAAATGTTTTCAAAGGAGTAATCAAAGTCCGACATTGGTGGCTGCTCACTTCTACCATAGCCCGGATAATCAGGAGCTATCAAATGAAATTCATTAGAGAGATCTTCAATTAGATTTCTGAACATATGGGATGACGTAGGATAGCCATGAAAGAGCACGATAGTAGGTGCATCTTTCGGACCTGCTTCTCTATAAAAGATGTCAACGCCATTTACTTCCAATGTCCCATATGTGGTCGCATTATCTTGTCCTTTGACAGGGTTCACGGTAGCTAATACAAGTAGTACTCCTACCAAAGTTTGTTTTAATTGATTTGTCATAATAATGATTGTTAATAACCGAACGATCGGTAAAATACTAGTTTAAATTTTTTTACATTTTTTGATCAGATACCAAAGAACCATCCTTAATGATCAGTTTGGTATCCTGTTTTTTAGAAATGATAACAGCAGAATTATTGTTAGACTTTTCCATATGTTTCTTCTATTTCCTTTAATGCCGATAAAAAAGGAGTCGTTGATTCAGTTGCTTTTGCCACAACCAGGCTGCCTTGAATATTTACCAGTGCTTTCATTGCTACCTGCTTGGCTTTGCCAGGTTTCATTCCAGCGTCCACTCCTATTGTTGTTAAGCTCTCAAGCCACTTATGTATTGCTCCTTTCAGCTCTTCTCCAAAAATCTCAATACCAGTACCAAGTCCCATTGCCCGGATGATACATACAGCTTCTCCTTCGTCATAAAAAGCTTTTGTATTTCTCAATGCTTTTTTTAGCCTGTCGTGTGGATCCTTAGCACTATCCTTTAAGATTTGGAATACATGTTTATCAAGCCATTTATCAGCATGTTCCAGCACAGCTAAAACAATGTCTTTTTTTCCACCAGGAAAACGGTGGTAAAGGCTTGCCTTTTGAAGGCCACATGCATTGGCCAAATCGTTTAGACTTGCTCCTTCATAACCTTTGGACTTCAATACATCCATCAAGCGATCCAAAAGCACTTCAGTTTCAATTTTTGGAGGTCTCATTTCTCTTCTTTAATTGTTATTAGATCTTGCTGATTCCAGAATTTTCACTCTTTCCTTCAGCAATCTATTCTCTTCTTCGAGTACCTCCAGGTAGTTTCTTTCAGAATCAATTATCGTTTGAATTTCATCTTCAGTATACCTTGGTATAATGTGCTGCGGACAATTCCAGTCAAAAGCTTTTATGTGATAGAGAATAATTCGTTCCGGCTTATGCTTATAATCAGGAAGGTCAAGTGATTTCGTCAACTCTGGGTTTTCCTCTAAGGACTTTATTTCGGCTTCCGCATAGATTTTGAGTCGAGTTCTTTTCGGGTAATCCATTAGAATCAATGATACACGGTTATTGGATTGAATATTGCCGACAGTAATGTATTGCTTGTTTCCGGTGAAATCCAGAAAGCCAAGTGTCTGCTCATCAATTGCCTTCAGAAAACCTTTTGGTCCTCCCCTGTGCTGAATGTAAGGAAATTCATTTTCACCAAATGAGGCTACATAGAAGCTATCACGTTCTGCAATTAGTTGAATTTCTCTGGGAGTCAATCCAGCAGATGAGACAAATTGTTCCATTCGTTCATATCTGGATCTGCTACCGTATTTCTGCTGCAAATCTTTAATTGTCGATGTAAATGCTAGTTTAGGATAATTCATTTTTTACTATCGTAGGTTATTATTTCTGGAACATCTTTCCAATTCTCAGGAACTTCCTTAGTTGATAAAACTGGGAATTCTGAATTGATCCCACCTAAGTAGGAAGTCGCTTCGTCGTAAACTACTCGTGTAATCCCATAAAATCGAATAGCGTAGCTGCACATTACACACGGCTCATGAGTTGTTATTAAAGTACATCCAGAAAGATCCTGACCTAATATATTTCTTGCGGTTGTAACAGCTTCAATCTCTGCATGCCGGGTGACATCCTTCTTCATTACAGAGGATTCATGCGCTTCAGCAATTATTTTATCATCCTTTATGACCATTGCTCCTACTGGGCTTTCTTCAAACTTTTTAGCTTCTAAAGCAAGCTCTCTACAACGTTTCATATAAGAGTAGAATGAGTTCATTTTGTAAATATAATGTTATTTAACGAACGTTCGGTAACTTTGTTCGAAAAAATATTAGATGATCTTGTTTTATAGTTAGTTTCGTATAAAAGGATGAATTTGAATATTGACTGTTTATTCAATTTATACAAGCCACATTTATAAACCCTGACGCACTATTTGGTTTAGACTAACTTTTCCCACGGACCAGTAATAGCTACCGTGTCTCCATTCTTTTGAATATTTACGAAAAGGGTCTTACCGGATGGAGAAAATACGGCACCAGCGAGTTCAGATGACGAGCTCCTATTTATTGCGAATGGTTTTAGATTACCCGAAGCATCCACAAAATGTATTCTGTTTAATTCAGGATTGTCTTCACAAACAAAGACAATTCCGTCTGGTGATACGGTTAAGTTATCACACAGGTGAAGAATTGTTTTATCTAAAGATTCTATGAAAAGCTGTAAAGAGTTTGATTGGATATTGTATTTGAAAATCTGGCCAAATTTGTTAGGTCCTCCATTAGTACATGCGAAAATTATCTCATTTTCTCCTAGCCACATTCCCTCGCCTCTCGCAAAACGAGCCGCCCCCAATTCAAAGCCTCTATAACGCAAGTCGTCATTGGGTGAATCCACTTCGTCAATAGTTATCCATTCAACAACAAGATCTTCATTCAATTCCACGAGGATTGATTCCCAGTTTCTTGTATCAAGGCCTGGCTTGTCCTTAATAGCTAATACTTGCAATTCACCTCCATTGTGCAAGTCATTCTTATCTTGCGGTACAAACCGATAGATCAATCCATCATGTCTGTCTTCGGTCATATAGACAGCATGTGTTGCAGGATCAACTGCCACAGCCTCGTGATTAAATCTTCCCAGACCCAATAGTGGTTTGGGATCTACCAGTTCGCCGCTCTCTGCAGGTACATCAAAGACAAATCCATGATCTCTCTCTACCGTATTTCCATTAGATTTTGTCACGTCTTCCTCGCATGTCAACCAACTGTTCCACGGGGTAACTCCACCCGCGCAATTCCGATAAGTACCAGCTAAGCTTAGAAACTCACTTACTACCTCTCCTTTTTCTTCGTCGTAGATAATTGTTGTGGTTCCACCTAATCCCGGTTGCGTTCCACTACCAGCATCATACAGTTTGTCTTGACCGATCTGTCCGAGCATTTCATTGTTAGGACCAAATGCCCCAGCTTCTGTTGGGCTTGGGCTGTTTTCATGATTTCGAATGAGTATAACGCTACCATTCTCACCAGAGAAACTCCCCATTCCATCAGGTCTGCCAGGAACCAATAATTCATCCGACATTTTTTCACCTGATTTCGAGATAATCCTATATGTGAAGCCGTCTGGAAGATCTAGATACCCTTCTGGGTCTTTGATGAGGTCTAATTGAAATTCTGTTGAACCATTTGCATCAAAATTTGAGGAACATCTGGAAAGTGTCAAAAAACCCAAAGATGTGATCGATGCAGTAGCCAGGAAGTCTCGTCGTTTCATGATTGGCAATTTAATTGAAGATTCCTATAAGCGACTAACTACACATTGAACTACTCAAAACGACGACCTTTTTCTTGTGTCTAAAAGGATTCGACCAAAGTAAGTAGGTGATGTACATGACAGCATCAAACACCTCTGGTCCTTGTCCAAAAACTTGCAATAGGTAGCGGAATATTCTTAAACATTAGTAGTGTTAATCCATTTGCGGGTGTGTTGATTAATTTGCCTGTAAGATTGTGTTTACAATTTTGAATTTTAGCTGTTGTTCCAAACAGATTATCATCAAACCAATTAAGCTACAATCACAGAAGAGGATTGACAGGAAGTAAAAATGGATAAAACAAGTATTAAGGGCGCAGGACAAATTTTGGGCATGATGTTCCGCAACGTTCTCATCGCTTAATAAACCTGGTAGTTTTAAAATTCCTCGAATTCACTTTGATAAAGTATACACCTGGTGAAAGACTACTCACTTCGGCGATCAATTCAAATTCACCTCTTTGTACGTTAACTTCATGTTCGATTCCACCGATATCAACTATCCTTAAGTTTGTGTTCTCTCGAATTGACCCATCTGTTAAGGCTATTCGAATCTTGTCAGTGGTTGGATTGGGATATACTTTTATTGATTCGTCATTCAAACCTAGTACCGGATCTGCTTGAGTGAATTCGACTGAATAACTTCTCCGTGAAGCACCATCTGCTGCGGTAACCTGAATTGTGGTCGTACCTGGAATTTGAGGAGCTTCAAATATTTGAACGGTGGCATCTTCTATGGTTTTAGTAAACGTGACATCCGGAACCCTTGAAACACTTGCCTCTACTTCGTATTCATAGTTTAACTTGTCTGATTCAAACCCCTCTACAAGTATTCCATTGACATTAAGAGCGCTCAAACTGGCATCTCTGTCTGCCTCTGTCAAGGGTTGGTACACTCTTACATAATCAACTTCCATGGTACTCTCCGTGAAATTGGTATCGATCACACCACCAAGGGATCCTCCCATCGCAATATTTAGTAACAAGTATTGTGGCTCAAAAAAAGGCCATGTATTAATGTTCTTTCCTATTCCTGGGTATTTGGTTTCCGGATTATAAGTGTAGTATAATTCATCGTCTACTAAAAATTGAATTTCATCTTCGTCCCAAATGATAGAATAATCATGGAACTCAGTAGTGGATGTCGATACCGGTGTTGAAGCTGTATTGCTCGTGCCTCCTGACTCTTGCGCGTGATGGACTGTTCCATGAATGGTTTGTTTATCGGAACCAAACTGTTCCATTATGTCAATCTCACCTGTCAATGGCCATGGTACTTTATTGATACCATTATTCCAGTAACCGCCTGTTTCGCTGATATTGGTTCCCAACATCCATATGGCTGGCCAGGTACCTATCCCATCGGGAAGTTTTGCCCGCACTACTACTTTCC
>JANQST010000417.1 GCA_028279155.1 Cyclobacteriaceae bacterium | reverse complement strand
CATACACCACTATTTCAGGCGCAGGAACTTGAGCGCCCGAGCTGACCCAATTGGAAGAAGCCCCTGTTAAGGCAAAGTTTCCCAATGTTCCATTGTAAGAATTTGTAGATCGATCAATTAGCGTGGTAAATGCTGTGTTTGTCCCACCTGCAAAACCTTGGTTAAAGTCGTAGTAGGCATTGAGATTTGGCTCATTCCCGACAAGATCTGAAAACATATTTGCCTGGATTTCAGCTTCCGTTCTGGCAACGCCCCAAACGCGAACATCATCAATTTGACCATCAATAAAATCGCTCATTGTTGCTGATCCATCAAATTCCTGACCAAGAGACCACAAGTCGTTCATCTCAAAAGTGAAATCTGCTGTATGTGTTCCCACCTGAAGACCGTCCACATATAAAGTTCCGGTTGTTCCTGACCGTGTGTAGGCAATGTGATGCCAGGTATCGTCAGCGATAATCGGTCCTACAATATCAAAATCGGGGTTTATCCCCGCATCGACAACTCCTAATCTATTTTCCTTAAAAGGATCGGAACCATCATTGATGTAGAGTAGCAGTCGATTCAGGTTCGCTCCGCCCCCATCATTAACAGAGAAAATAGAGCCTCTACGTGAACCCGTAAAAACAGGTTCCAGGTTGACCCACATTTCCACGGAGAAATTGTCCTGTGTTCCCATGGAGGTGTAGCTTAATGCTCCGCCCAGATCCACATAATCATTTGTCCCATCAAAATCCAGTGCATTATTCGGAGGTGTTCCCGATTCCTGCCAGTTTGGATTTGTTGAAGCTGGAAAGTTTACAAGAGTTCCATCAAAGTTACTTGTAGTCAGGTCTGGTAAAGTCGTACTAGTCGTTTCATTGAATTGATAGTAGGCAATAAGATTGGACTCACTGCCCGTCAAGGTTCGAAACATTTGATCCCGAATGGTTGCTTGTGTAAGTGCGCTGCTCCAAACTCTAACTTCGTCCATCAATCCACCAAAGTTTACTGCTCCTTCGTGCGTTGATCCAAGAAAGAATGAAGGCGATGTGCCCGCTGGACCAACCGGGAAGCCTTTTACTTCTACTTCTCCATTAACATAAAAATCAATGGATCCGGAATTCTGAACAAAAGCAATATGCGTCCATTCATTTGCGTTGATAGCCACAGTCCCAACCAAGCTACCAGAATTGGCGCCATCACTTTGAAAGAAGTCAATAAAACCGCTGGCATTTATGGAAAATTGAGCACTGTTATTTGATGAGCCTTGCCAATGAGCAATCGTTTGAAATACTGTGACAGATGCCGGATTGATCCATGCTTCAAATGTCATTGTACCAGTTCCCGAGAAAGAAGGTGCAGTGGCAAAAGTTACATGATCGTCAGTGCCATCAAAAAGTAAAGCATTGTTTTGAGCATTGGTAGCAATCGGTAGAATACAGAGGGCTATAGAAACCCTCAGTACGGTGAGTATCGGGTTCTTCATCGAGTGGTTTTTGTAAGAAAAATTAACTAGCTGGTGGACTTACCAGAAAAGTACAAAAAAATATTGGTAATTACATATTGAAGTGAGGATTTCTATCAAATACACTTTGTATTCACTACTTTTTGTAGGTGTTAGTTTACTATTTCACCAATATATTTTTGATGATGGTAGCGTCCATATAATTAATCCTCAACAGGTACATACCTGGATTTAGTTCTTCTAGATCAATTTCTATTAAATCGCTAGTTTGTGACAGTATTCTGGAATTCGTTAATACCTGATTTCCACTCAACGCGAATAACTCAATTTCAAGGTTGTTGGAATGGTCTCCCTGTAGTGAAACGAATAATCGCTCGCGAGCTGGATTTGGATAAACACTCACTTGTTCTTCAAGGTCACCAAAGCCTAAAGGATTCTCATCAATGATGTCATTCACATTAATGGTAATATCAACCATGGAAATACCACCGTTTCCATCGTTGGCCTGAACCATTAGGTTAAAAACCGGTGTGGTCTCGAAATCAAGTGCTGATGATGAATTTACAGTCAGCTCTCCTGTTGAACTATTAATTGCAAACGCATCATTTGTATTCCCTGAAAGAATAGTATAAGTCAATGGATCACCTTCCGGATCAGTGGCTACAACGGCTCCCAGCATGGTGCCGTTCGGGCTATTTTCATCGATATAAAGTATATAAGAAAATGTGGGTGCTTGGTTGTCACCCAACACTGTAACTGTTGCTGTAGCATTAGCTGAATTACCAGAACCATCAGTCGCCGTAAGTGTGACCGTATTGTCACCTACTTCTGATACTCCAAATGTAGTCACGTCCAAACTTAGAGTGATCGAGCAGTTATCAGAACTTCCGTCATCCACATCTGCAGCTGTTATTGTCGCTTGATCCGAAGCATCCAATTGGACCGTGATGTCCATGGTTACGGCAACAGGATCAATATCATCGACCACAGTGACTGTGGCGGTTCCATCGCTACTGTTACCTTCTTCGTCGGTCACCGTCAAAGTCACTGTGTTTGCCCCAATATTGGTACAATCAAAATCAGTGACATCAAGTCCAAATGCAAGGTTTGCTGGTATGGTAGTATCATCTGAACTTCCATTGTCAATGTCTGCAGAAGCTATTGAGACATTTCCGGTAGCATCCAATGAAACACTGATGTCTTGTGTTAACACGATCGGATTTCCATTGACAGAAACATTGAAGGGGTCTGAACTTATTGTGAGACCTGTCGCAATAGTATTGGTTACTTCCAGGTGATAACTGCCAGCATCGGCAGGGGTGACTGCTGCAATCAACAAGTTGCCTGTCGTCTGACCACTTATTGGACTTCCATCCTTGTACCATTGATACTGGTTGGCTGATCCTCCAACAGCTACTGTCACATCCAGCGCATCACCCTCATTCAGGTCTTCATCTGCTGGTGCGGCGATGTTCGCTTGGGGAGTGTAATCAACACCAGTCAATCCGGAATTAGGCTCAAGATCATCAAATTCGAATTGATTGTTATCAATATCAAAACTAACAGTACTTGTCAAAGCTGAAAAATCCGGTAAATCTTCAAAGCTGTTGTTTCCAATATTGAAAAACTGGAGGTTAGTGAGTGCAGTATATGTCGATGGAATTGAACCGGTAAATTGATTGTCGTTGAATTCAAAATGAGTCAATCCGGTTAGGTTTCCAAAATCCGGATCTAACGTACCTGAAAGCTGGTTTTCATCAAACCTCAATTGTGTCAAGCTAGTCAAATTAGTCAACTCAATTGGAACCGTTCCCGTCAACATATTTCTATCCAAATCAAGAAAGTCCAGGTTAGTCAAAAGACCTAACTCTGTTGGAATGGATCCCATAAACTGATTCCCATCTAGTGATAAGTGGGTAAGGTTAGTTAGAGTACTCCAAAAGGTTGGAATACTTCCGGACAAAGTGTTATCCTGAAATGATAGGTAGGTCAAGCCGCTCAAATCTTGAAACTCTGTTGGAATCGTTCCTACCAAATTGTTGCTATTCAATCGAATTTCAGTCACCCGATTACCTACTGTTGTGATTCCGTTCCAGGTGTCAACATCACCACTTAGCCAATTCGTATTATTCGTCCAATTGGCACCATCGGTTGCATTGTAAAGGTCCTCAAGCGCCTGATAATCTTCGAGAAATACGCCCCCAGCAAATTGTTGCCTTACATCCAGCGCCAAATAAATAGGCATTGTCACAGTAGGGTTTCCTTCGACTACAACAGGGTCACCACCATCATAATCAAGACTTACTATCTCATTACTCGAAGCATCTGTGATGTATATCCGCTGGTTATCCGAATCACTTTCTATATCTATGAGGGTATTTCCAGTAAAATTT
>JANQST010000413.1 GCA_028279155.1 Cyclobacteriaceae bacterium | reverse complement strand
GGGTCCGGGCTTCATGTTGGACATCCACTCGGCTATATAGCTTCCGATATAGTTGCCCGTTTTAAGCGTTTAAAAGGGTTCAATGTCCTTCACCCGATGGGGTTCGATTCCTTTGGACTTCCTGCTGAACAGCACGCCATCAAAACAGGACAACATCCAGCTATTAGTACTGAACAAAACATATCACGCTACATTGAACAACTATCTAGTCTTGGGTTTAGTTACGATTGGTCACGAGAAGTACGAACAAGCGATCCTTCATTTTATAAATGGACACAATGGATCTTCCTGAAACTTTATGAAATGGGGTTGGCCTATGAAGCAGACACGATGATCAATTGGTGTCCAAATGATAAAGCTGTACTTGCAAACGAAGAAGTAAAAAATGGGTGTTGCGAACGATGTGGTAATCCCGTAACGAGAAGAAAGCTTCGGCAATGGGTATTGAAAATTACAGAATATGCGGATCGATTACTAGATGACCTTCATGAATTGGATTGGCCTGAATCAATCAAATTATCTCAAAGTAATTGGATTGGAAAAAGCAAAGGTGCTGAAATAGATTTCGAGATTAAAGACAATGAAGGTGCATTAAAAATCTACACCACACGTCCAGATACAATTTTTGGGGCTACCTATATGGTGCTAGCACCCGAGCATGATTTGGTGAGTCAAATTACAAGTGAGCAACAACAGGAGGAAGTTGACACTTATGTTCAACAGGCGAGTTTGAAAAGTGACCTAGAACGAACCGAGCTAGACAAAAGCAAAACAGGTGTCTTTACCGGTGCCTACGCCATCAATCCAGCCAATGGCAAAGAGATTCCAATCTGGATTTCTGATTATGTACTTATTTCATATGGGACAGGGGCTATAATGGCTGTTCCAGGTGGTGATGAACGAGATTTCGAATTTGCCCAAAAATTTGACCTTCCAATTATCCAGGTTGTTTCAAAAGATGGAAATGAAGGGGATGGATCCGAGCCCTATACTGGACATGGAACAATTGTCAACTCAGATGATTACAATGGATTGGATAGTCAAGAATTTCAATCGGTTATCATAGAAAAGCTAGAGAAAGAAGGAAAAGGAAAAGGTGCAATCAATTACAAATTGAGAGACTGGATCTTTAGTCGTCAGCGATATTGGGGTGAACCGATTCCGATTGTCCACTGTGAGGCATGTGGTACGGTTCCGGTCCCTGAAGATCAGTTACCATTAGTCTTACCTGAGGTAGAATCCTATCAGCCAACCGAAGATGGACAGTCACCTCTGGCACACGCTACAGATTGGGTCAATACTTCTTGCCCAAAGTGTAACGGACCTGCCAAGAGAGAAACCAACACCATGCCTCAATGGGGAGGAAGTTGCTGGTACTACCTACGCTATATTGATAACCACAACAACGAAAGACTTGTTGATCCGGAAAAAGAGAAGTATTGGATGAATGTTGACTTCTATCTTGGGGGAGCAGAACATGCAGTTCTTCATTTACTCTACGCAAGGTTCTGGCATAAGTTCCTATTTGATCATGGATATGTATCAACAAAAGAGCCATTTCAAAAATTAATCAATCAGGGAATGATTCAAGGTCGTTCCAGCTTTGCATATAGAGTCAAAGGTGAAAATAAATTTGTTTCATATGGTCTAAAGGACAACTACGAAGTTTCCACAATCCATGTAGATATCAACCTTGTGAGAAATGACACATTAGATATTGAAGCATTCAAAAAATCCAGGGCAGACGCAGTTGACGCAACTTTTGAATTAGAGGACGGAGTTTATAAATGTGGTTGGGAGATAGAAAAAATGTCCAAAGGGAAATACAATGTTGTAAATCCTGATGATCTTATCACCAAATACGGCGCAGACACCCTTCGTATGTATGAAATGTTCCTGGGTCCTATTGAAGCAAGCAAACCATGGAGCACCAATGGCATAGAAGGTGTCTTCAAATTTTTAAGAAAGTTCTGGACACTTTTTCATCAAAATCAAAACTTCGAAATATCTGACGAAGATCCTACCGATGAAGAATGGAAAGTTCTGCATCAAGTGATAAAAAAAGTGGAAGAAGACATTGATAAGCTATCTCTCAACACTTCCGTAAGTACATTCATGATAGCAGTTAATGAGCTATCATCTTTGAAAAGTAACAAGAGAGCCATCCTGGAGCCACTTGCCATTGCACTCTCACCGTTCGCCCCGCATATTTGCGAGGAACTTTGGGGTCTACTAGGTAATGCAGAGTCCATTATAAAAGCAGACTATCCCAAATGGGACGAAAAATACCTACAAGAAGATACGTTTGAATATCCTGTGTCTGTCAATGGAAAAATGCGTTTGAAGCTCAATTTTTCTGTAGATGCTGACAAATCAGAAATTGAGCAAGAAGTCTTATCGAACGAAACCATTCAAAAATGGCTGGATGGCAAACCTGCAAAGAAGGTGATTGTCGTTCCGAAGAAGATTGTGAACGTTGTTGTCTAGCAAATAGTAACTATCAATAAAAAAGCCAGCAACTAAAGATGCTGGCTTTTTTGTTCTTAATCTTTGCTTAGTGAGAAATCACTACACGAGCTACTTTTCTATTGTTCTCATCATTGAATATGTTGATGAAATACATTCCAGAAGGAACCTCCTTGGTATCTACTTTTAGCAATGTTGATCCTTTTTCCAAAGTTCCTTTCAGTACTTCTTTTCCTGACTGATCATAAAGTACCCAATCATTGTTTTCTGTGATAGGTACACCAAATTCAACATTAAATTCATCATCGCTTGGGTTTGGATAAATTGTTATAAGATCACTATCTATGATTCCCAATGGATTCTCAGTTGCTCCAGAAATATCCAGGAACCCGGATTGAAGTATTTCCTTAATTCCCTCTTCGTCCGGAACATTATTTTGAGCAAAAGCAATTACCCTTAAGTTATTGGCGTCATATACATTATCAATAACCCAATCCACGGAGAAATTGAACTGTTGCCCAAGCACAATGTCTGTATCCTCTGGAGGTGGGTTAAACCCAACCGGACCAGGGAGCAGAACTCTGACCACGTTTCTTAAACTGTCGGTCGTACGATCATACGCTCCAATACCATTAGGTCTCTCAGGTGTAACAGCTGCCACTCTTCTTTCAACAACAGCTATAATGAAGGAGAAGACAGCATTAGATATCGTATCCTGAGCTGTGAATGTTACATCCACAGATAGCACTGTCGGATCAGTTGATGTATTGGTTATCACCGGGAAGTCAAAAAACGCAGGAGCCAATGCAGCAATATTAACATCATTTGTTGCCCAGCTTCTCACATTAAGGTCTACTTGTTCAAATACGTTTCCATCAATAACCGATTTTGGAGCATCATCAATACCATAATAAGCAGCTCTAGCCCCAGGGTCAGTAGGATTACGTGCATTGACCTGATCTATTCCATTCTGACCTCCATTTCCAAAATCAGTAAAGTAATTCAACCACATCACTCCATCATCATTAATACCAAGGTTTGGATCAGGGTTAAGGAATGCATCGTTCACTGTTTTACTATTGATATCTACAGAGGATGAAAACTGTTCGATGAGTACGGTTCTTCCCAATTCAAAAATCTGCAAACCATCAAATCCGAATCCATCCCCAGATTTGAAATCATTAAATGCTCCAGATGCACTTAGGGCAAACCTAAACCTAACATTACTTTGACCAATCAGTTCGGTTAGTGCATGGGTACTTTCTATCCATCCTGCTGTTGGATCATTATTAAGTCTTCCTTGATCTGCCCAACCTACTCGATCTGGATTGAAGCCAGCTCCCCCGGCAATCGTAATATCCCCTGGAGCACTTGAAATCGCATTTTGATTATACCATTCCTGTCCTGATGATGGGAATTCCAAACTCGTATCAAAGTCTCCTAATGGTGTCCAAGTTAAGCCGTCATCTATAGAATATTGGAAAACTACCCCATCCTTGATTCCATCAAAATTTGTAAATGTTCTTATCAAAATAGCTGGAGCACTCATGTTACTTAAATCGAACGCCGGGGAATATACAAATGATTGTTCCCCTCCAACATATCGTCCTGAATTAGTTGCAATTGGATTGTTCGGATCGTTTGGATCTGAGTCGAATTCAGTATTACCTGTTGTAGTCCACGCACTACCTCCACCATCATAAGTAGTATTTATAACTGAGGCAGCTGGGTTAGCCGGGCCGTGTACCCATGAGGAGATTCTTGTTGTATCTCCGATACTACCAATCAATCCTCCATCCAATTGGAATTCTTCAAACCAACCACCAGCATCAGCTCCATCAAAATTCTGTGTATAAGATCCATTCACCTCGATTTTCTCCAATATCTGGAATCGCCTGGTGACAGCCAATTCACATCCTGCAGTAGTAGTTATGGTCAATGTACCATCATATTGTCCCGCAGCAGGGAAAGAAAAGTCATAGGTCGATGGAATTGTTGAAGAAATACGAAGTGGATCACTTGAGTTGTTAAAAGTTGGGTCTGTTACTCCTACAATGTCAAATACAACACCATTAGGGGCTATCGATGAACCATTAACATCGAAAAAGCTGAAGGTTGTTGTTTCTCCTTCAGTTATTCCCGAATACGAGAAGGATGTCGCTGGCGTGGTACTTACATTAACTCTTACAAACGCTGTGTCTATACTGAAACATCCAGGGAAATCGGTGAATCCAGGTACTCGTTCTGTGTTATAAATCACTGCAAATTCAAATGTTTCATTTTCCGCATTCTGTATTCTTAATTCATTCGCTGTAACTGTATGGTTCGGATCAACAGGTACCTCGGTAATGGATTTAGAGATAATCGAAGTACCAATCAAACCATCTCCATTGGCATTCGATGGGAACCATTCCAAAATCTCTCCTTGAGTACCACCGTAAGAAACGGTACTAATAAACTCAGTATTTGGATCTAAGCCTTCGCCTGCCTGGACACAGAAGTTATATTCGAAATCAAAGTTTCCAACATCAACTCTAGATGATAGCAAATCCGGAGCATTACCAAGACTTATTTGTGGTTCAACAACATCAGGGAATACAGTAATATTTACCTGTCGTGTATCAGAGGTGGTACAACCTCCGAATCCTGAATCAGAATTCTCGTTGGAAACAAGTCTTACATGGTATATGTAGGTTTGCTCGGAGATAATTGATTCGTCGAAACCAACTGCATTTAGATCATTCAAAGTGAGACGTTCACCTTCTCGGTCCTCAACAACCATTTGTGCACCAGGTGATCCTCCGGCATCTTCAAACCATTCGTATGTAAAGTTTGGAGTACCAGTAGGAACGTTTAATCCAACATCTAAAGGAAGATCAGTGTCATCATTTCTACACATGTAATACTGAACCACAGTTCCATCTCCATTGAGATCATGTGGCGTTCCTGTAAAGTCACCAAAAGCTGGAACTTCCGGAATAGTGTAGATCCTGGTAAATATCCTTATCGTATCGCTTGTACAACCAGGCCACTGCGGATCAGCAATAGGGACAGTGGTTGTAAATGAGCTATCAGCAACATGCTTAACGATGTAATAGACTGAATCTACAATTCCACTTGGATTGCCAGAAGGCACATCATCTCCGGTTGTGGTGTATGGAGCACTGTTCAAATCTATCGAATAAGATGAAGTCATATCCAATCCGGCGTTATAGTTAACTGTCGCAATTGGTACCTTGGCCCCATTTAGAATTTCAAAGTAACTGCTATTCGAAATCCAGGTCCTGCCATCGGTATCTCCTAGCACACTGGTTAAGTCTATTGGGTCAAAGTCACTTGCCTGAGCTCCAGTGAAATTATCTGAACAATATTCAAAGTAATAATCGTCTCCATCGCTGAAAATATCACTATCTGTTATATCTACCTCCGGGGTATCAGGATCCTCGAAAATTCTGATCCTAATTCTTACTGAATCTGACTCACAACTGTTGACAAAGCGAGTCACATACAAGTCTGCTTCTATATTTCCAAATGGTGTTGATGTACCAAAGAGGTCATTAGGAGTCAACGTAGCGCTTGAACCTCTTATTAAGGACTGATCTTCAAAGTCATACCAGAAATATTCGGTATCTCCTGGGCCA
>JANQST010000410.1 GCA_028279155.1 Cyclobacteriaceae bacterium | reverse complement strand
TCCTTTCGTTTCAAAAGCAAAGATTTGATCCATTTCTTGCCTGCTATTGCCGGAATGGCATTCGGGGGTTGGTTGGAAGAATCACACATGGAAACACTTCCAAAGCTGTTATTCTTAGGCTTATTCCTTTTCTATTACTTTCATTACCTCACCTACCTGCTCAAGAGTTATTCGCTATTTTCCAGGCGGAAGAATAGTGAACTAAATGAAGACACCTATCGACTCTTACGGTTATTATTCCTGGGGCTGCTTTTAATTTGGATTGCCTATGTATTAAATCTTTTTGATGACCTCATTCCCTATATCGTTGGACCTGTCCTGTATTCTCTTGTAGCATACTATATAAGCTTTGTTGTTATTCAAAAAGGATACATCCATAAACTGGATCAAACGAAGTACAAGACTACTCCCGTGTCGGAGGAACAAGCGGGTCGTCTCTTCGATAAAGTACAAAAAATGGTATCGGAAGATGAACAGTATAAGAATCCAGAGCTGACGCTAAAATCACTAAGTCTTTCATTAAATGTAAGTACGCAAGTACTTTCAATGGTTATCAATCAAAAAAGTAAGCTGAACTTCAACAACTTCATCAATCAGTTTCGAATCGAAAAATCGAAACAATTACTCACCGACGAGGGTTACGAGAATCACACCATAGCGGCAATAGCTTTCGAGGTAGGTTTCAATAGCATTTCCAGCTTCAATACGGCATTTAAGAAACAGACAGGAAAAACTCCCCAGGCTTTTCGAGCAATAGATACGAAATGATCTTTTCCTTTATCGAAATGATCATTTCGAAAGTTTTATCCACTGGCTATTCATTGGTTTGCATGAATTAAATGTAAATGAAATGTCAAAAAAACGATCTATTATCAAATGGTCCGTCATTGGATTTTTTAGCTTAATCGCAATATTAATTGCTTTTGGTGCTTGGTTCATCAGCCTGATTCCTAAAGAAATTTCAGCTGCAGACCTTGAACTTACAAAGCCTGGTGATTTGACCTATTTAGAAAACTCTATTCCATCTCGAGGAAAAGTTCTTGCAGTTGTAACAAGTACTAATGTTATGGGAGAATCAGGGAAAAGTACTGGTTATGAATTGACAGAGCTTTCCCGAGCTTATTATGTTTTTCAGGCGAATGGATTTGAAGTAGATGTCGCAAGCCCTTTAGGTGGCGAGCCTCCTGTTATTATTGATGATGAGGATATGGGCCCTTACGATTACGCTTTCTTAAACGACTCAGTTGCTCAGCATAAAGCGACAAATACAATCCCTATTCAAGCAATCAACCCTGACGATTATGCTGCAGTTTATTTCGTTGGAGGCAAAGGCGCCATGTTCGATTTTCCCCAGAATGATAAGATTCAATCACTGGTACGTGAGTACTATGAATCAGACAAAGTAATTGGGGCCGTATGTCATGGTCCTGCAGCCCTGGTAAATGTTACCTTAACTAATGGTAGTCCACTGCTCCAAAACAAATCAATCAGCAGTTTTACGAACAAGGAAGAATTGTTCTTAATTCCTGATGCACCCACTATTTTCCCTTTTCTACTTCAGGACAAATTGGTTGAAAAAGGAGCGCGTTTCAATGATGGGATTATGTACCTGGAAAATGTAAGTCATGATGGAAACCTTGTGACTGGACAAAATCCATGGTCTACCTGGGCGATGGCAGAAACAATGATCCGACAGTTAGGTTATGCTCCTAAAGAGCGAGTAAAGACCCCCGAAGAAAACGCGGTTTATGTCCTCACACTTTATGAGCAGAAAGGATACTCAGCTGCAAAAAGTACGATCAAGCAATTCTATGATGAAGAACAAGTTGAGATGGACCGAACACTTATTGCGATGCACAGCATTGTCGCTGCGATGCAATGGAAAATTGGCAAAACCATCAAATTGATTGGTCTCTTGAAATTTGCAAAAAATGCACAGGAAAATGGTTTAAGTTGATCACTAAACCATTTTCCTTACATCTAATTTATCGTCACTACAAAATCTTTTACTAAAGATTCTTTATCATTGGAAGGATGAAAAAACTTGTAGCATTCTTCTTACTTATTGCAGGATGGTCTGTTTCTGCACAAGAAAACAGATCCATTGTAACAATTATTGATGACTTGACTGTTCGTTGGGACCAAACCGCAATAGAACTAAAAAATTATCGTGGAATTCATAATTTCTGTGATGATGATCCCTATAGAGAACAGACGATTGAGCTTCTAGATGAAATTCATCATTGGGATACTACACTCTATTTTATTGTAAATGAGAAATTTGATATCAATGAAGACAAGGAAGCAGCTGAAACCTTGCGAGATATTGAGAAATTGGAAACGGAATACACAACCGAAAACTTCAAGCTCTTCATCCAGGAAGAATGTGATGCACTAAAGGTAATTGAGGAACACTTCGATCAGGAAACGGTCAGAAAGTTTGAAAACGAAATCAAGAAGTTTGAAAAGGAATCTAACAAGTACATTAACAGCATCACCTATCGGATCGACATTATTGATGAGCATATTCATCATCTAAAGCTGGACTAATCAACTTTCACAAAGGTTTGGTAATAAGCATGTACTGTCCAATATGCATATACCCATGCATCAAAATACCTACGATTCCATTTGAAAGTGAGTATTTCGAATATGCCTTCGCTCGCTCCTGTTTTACTCCTTCGGGAAATACATCAGCTTCATGGAGACTTTGATAAATATCCTCTTCACTCTTATATTCCTCATCTCCTAATTCTTTTGAACGATCAACATATTGCAAAGAACGATTCTTTACTACCTCGTTATACATTAACATCTCAACAATATTGATGTTTTTACTCAACGTATCTACCTCTTCCACTGACATCCCTGTCCCTGTGTGATTTGTTGCTACATTCAATTTATCCATCCAATTTCCCTTATGGAATTCCTGAATTTCATTGAAAACGACGGTACTTAAAAACATATCCTCAGACCTCAAAATGTGCCAGGTAATCCAAATGATTGGATTAATTTCCTTAACTACTCGATCTCTTAATAACGACTCCTCGGTCTTTAGCATCAATGGAATGAAATGATCATGAATAGTTAGGTAATTGTTTTTAATGGCTAGTGTATGATCCATGATTAAAAAGTTTACTGACTAATTTGATCGATCAGTCAGAAGTAAAGCTAAAACTATTCATGTCTTAGGTTATCAACAGGATTGGCTCGTGCACTTCTATATGTTAGGGAAATCACAACAGCCGATGCGACAAAAATGGTTGATGATACAGAAAGCACGATCAACTTCCAGTCTATCTCAATACGATAGGCAAACCCTTCCAACCACCTATTCATGAAGATCCATCCTACAGGTATCCCTACAAGGATTGCAAATAGAATTGGCTGGGTGAGACTTTTACTAACCATCCATATCAACTGTTCTACCCTTGCTCCTAACACCTTACGGACACCTAGTTCTTTTTTGCGTTGAACAGTGACTAAAGAAGCTAAGCCGATCATTCCAAGCGACGCAATGAATAGAGCCACAAGTACAAAAAAATCTACGATTGATTTCATACGTTGCTCTGACCTGTAAAACCGATCATATCGATCTGTTCCAAACTGATAGGACATTACATGAGTTGCTACGAAGTTGTCCCATTTATCCTGAATTTTATCAATGAACAATGGCAAGTCACTGGTTTGATATTTTATTGCCAATCTAGTTGGTTGAGGGGTATGATGTAGTGCTATAGCAAAGAGAGGTGATTTCAGTGATCTTATATGGAAATCCTCAACTACACCAATCACTTTAAACGATTCGTTCTTGCCATCCGTGAAGCTTATCCTTTTACCCAATGGTTCGCTTCCAAGCCCCAAGGAATTTACTGCTGTTTTGGTAATGATAACTGACATTGAATCTCTCAGAGAGGTTTCATCAAAATTTCTTCCCGTTATTAATTGAAGATCAAGAGTAGGAATCATGGCAGAATCAACCCACAATCGCTTACAATTAACTCTTCCCTCCTGCGTGTTATGATTGGCTTGAAACATCATTCCACCGAAAAAATTTAAATCGCCAGGAACATGCCTTAAGGCCGAAATCCTGGAAACTTCGGGCATTGCAGCCAGCGATACTTTGAGTTCGTCCAATTGATTTCCTGCCGCCCATGCATTATTTACAACCAGAATGTTCTCCCTGGAATATCCAAGATCCTGTCGCTCCAAAAAATTAAGCTGGAGATAAACGACTACAGTTCCAATAACCAGGATTACAACAATGAAGTATTGAAAAAGCACAAGGAAATTTCTTAAACTGAATCCTTGAGATGTTTGAGCTGAATTTCCTTTGAGAGCTTTAATTGAAGGTATTCCAGATAAGATAATCGCCGGGTAATATCCAGCTAACGTACTTGTAGCGATGGTTATTAGAAGAATGTAAAGCCATATTTGATGCTGATTGAAAAGTGGGTCAGCTAAATCTTTTCCTGTTATCTCCAGGAAGGTCGGGAAGTATAGATAAACCAGACCGATGGCTATTACTAACCCCAAGACTGAAATCAATATGGATTCCAGGAGGAATTGTTTGATCAGCTGTATTCTTGAAGACCCAATAACTTTTTTCATCCCAATTTCCTTATAACGCTGGGTAGCTCTTGCTGTGGTCAAATTCACGAAATTGGCATACGCCATAAATAGGATGAACAACCCTATCAAACTGAACATATACAGGTATCGGATGTCCCCTTGCTTCAATCCGTCATTTTGAAAATCCGAATACAAATACACCTCGTTCAACGGCTGTAGCTGATATGAATATTTGTTCCCATCGGCCTTAAATTCCGCCCAATTTTGTCCTGAAAATGCTTGTGTCACAGGATCAAAATACTTGGTGTAGATCGACTCAAATTTCTCTACCAAAACCTGCGGATCAGTGCCTGGTCTTAATTTTAAATAAGTTCTATAAGGTGAAGATGTCCAGTACGAAAGGAAAGAAACCTTGGAGGGATCACTCCATGGATCATTGATCGTTGTTCGAAGTATGTCAGCATTAAAGTGGGAATTTCTTTGAATATCCTTAATGACACAAGTCACCTTAAATGAAGTGCCACTCGCTGTGGTTAGAACTTTGTCTACTGGATTTTGGTCTCCAAAATATTTCCTTGAGGTAGTCTCAGTAAGTACCAAGGAATTAGGAATATCCAACGCATTCTCAATTTGTCCATGGATTGCTTCCATGGAAAAAATCTCCAGGATGTCCTGATCTGCGTAAATGACATTAGACTCTTCAAATAATGCATCATTGATTCTAAATGTAAGTCTTGGTGAGTTAATCCATCGTGCTGCAATCAGCACATCATCGTATTCATTTTCGAATATATCAGCCATAGGAGCTGTCGCATTCGCATACCTTGCCTGGGTGGTACCAAAGTCAATGTCAACATATACCCGATAGATCTCTTCTTTGTTTTTCCAATGCTTATCATAACTCCATTCGTCGAGTACAAATAGGGAAATAAAAATGCAGCAAGTCAAACCAACAGAAATTCCTAACACGTTCAGAAAAGTGTAAAACTTTTGTCGCTTCATATTTCTAAATGCGAACAAAAGGTTGTATTTGAAAAGTATTCCGAACGAACGCTCGGAAAGCCGGATTGACTGAATGAGCTGCGGCCTTAAAATATTCAAGACCTGAAACCAATAGTGTAATTTCGATTTGACTGAACCGTTATTCCTTGCGAAGTACTCATGCAGGTCTCCTTTTACCGCCTCTAATAATTCAGGACGACAAATCTTGGAAAGTAGCCAATCGGCAAGTCTTGGAGGACGCTGGCTCATGTTTTTGAAATCATTAAATCCGGTATCTTTTGCCACAAATTGACTTTCATATCTCTACTTTTCAATAGTGATTGCTTACCAGCATCGGTTATTCTAATCAAGCGCTTTCTTCTTCCTCCCCTTTCATTCGTTGCTCCACCCATATCCGTTTCAATCAAACCTTTCTTTTCTAATCGTACTACTGTAGCATGAACTGCTCCAATAGTAGCTCTTCGTCCCGTTTCTTCATGGATTTCATCACAGATCAATAAGCCGTAGGATTGATCCTCATGTTTGGCAATTATGAGCAAAACAAGTTCTTCAAATTCACCCAGGTATTCCTTAAACATCTAATTACTTCTGTTTTATAGAACTAATATAGATAATATAGGTTTATATATGTTCTGTTTTATAGATTAAATACAATAAAAAAGTCAAGAATCTATTGATGACTACATCAGATTGGTAAAATCTTACATATCTGCTACTCGTCTGCAAGAACTTTGGCTGGATTTACTCTTGCTACGTAAAGACTCTTGTAACTCACTGTAGCCAAAGCCAGTAGCATGACAAACAAAATTGCAATCCCAAAAATCCATAGGTCAACACTTATCCGATAAGCAAATTCTGTTAACCAAAGATTTGCCAGGTAATAGGCAACAGGAGCAATTAGAATAAATGCTGTCAGCACCAGCCACACAAATTCAGAGGCGAGCAATATGAATAACCTTGAAACACTTGCTCCAAATACTTTGCGCACTCCTATTTCCTTTAATCTTCCATTCATTACATAGGTAGCAAGTCCAAATAGACCCAAACACGCAATGAATACTGCCAGTATGGTAAAACTGATGATCAGGTTCATTGAATTTCGCTCATTTGTGTATTTCTGATTAAAATATTCATTAAGAAAAAAGGTTTCCAATGGGCGATCTGGTTCATAATTTTTCCAGGTGTCTTCGATGTATTCTAGTGTGGATGCGAGATTATTGGTACTGAGCTTAAGTACGAGTTTACCTTTCGGACCTGGAAAATTGTAAATAACAAGAGGTTCAATTTCACTGTGAAACGAAGCAAAATGAAAGTCTTCAACTATTCCTATTACTCGCAGATTATGTTCTTTACTTTTTACTGTGATAAAGGCATTTTCAAGGTCATCAAAACCCATTTGATGTGCTGCGGTTTCATTGATAATTACACTTAAGGAGGAATCTGATTTAATATCTCTTGAAAAGTCCCTGCCTTTGGTAATTGTTAAACCAAGGGTGTTCACAAAATCATAATCAGCAGTAAAAACTTTGCTTCGCACAATGTCTTCCTCGGTTCCATGTGAAGGTCTGATATCGCCGGTCCACATACGTATCAGCTCACCAGGAAGGTTAGACATCATAGACATGTTGTTTATGTTCGGGTTACGAAGCAAATCTTCTCTAAAGGCTCGATAATTCTTTCCCAGATTGTCAGAATAATCAAGGGGTATCACCAGCGCTTGATCAGGCTGCATTCCCATGTCTTTTTCATGGAAATATTGCAGTTGTCTGTAGATGACCATCGAACCAATGATTAGAGTTATGGACATTGCAAACTGGAAAATGGTGAGGGCTTTACGAAGCAAATTCTTTCCTCTTGAATGTCCCTTGTCAAAGATCTGCTTGGGTTTAAATGATGCCAGGTAAAATGCAGGGTATGCTCCGGCCGAAATCCCGAGAACAAAAGCAAGACTTAGAAGGAATACAAGGAAGCGTAATTCAAAGACACCGGTTAGGTCAAGTGATTTACCAGCTAGCAACTCTACTGTAGGAAGCAGGACGAAAACGCTCAAGCTTGCAATGACCATGGCAAACACGGCAATTATCATGCTTTCAAGTATTAATTGCTTCACCAGGTTGCTGCGATAAGCACCTAGTACTTTTTTAATACCTATCTCTTTGATACGTC
>JANQST010000129.1 GCA_028279155.1 Cyclobacteriaceae bacterium | reverse complement strand
ATTTTTCAATTAGGGCATTGCAGAAAAATCCAATGACCCCATTTCTCAAGCAATTTGCAGGTTATGTGGATACCATTACTCATAAGCAACACCTTGATTTGCTTGAAATGAATAAGGCAAACGATCCGTTGGAAATCGAGAAATATGTTAAGAGAAAACAGAAGAGATTTTATGATGAACGTGAATGGAGATTTGTTGATAAAAAAGTGGCTCCAACGATTATCAATTATTCCAATAAAGATGAACTTGAATATCTGGAAACTGACCTAAAATATTCCTTCTCTCCTAACTTTTCAGAGGTTGAATATCTTATTATTTCTGGTAAGGAGGGTGAGGTAGAAGAATTGATCACGGTAATTCGTGGCCTCAAAATTTCAAAATCAGAACAAGACCTGCTGATTACCAAAATATTAACGACAAGGCAGATTATAAATGATTTTTGAGTTCAAAAGTAATTTTTGCAACGGATTATTTTCGAAACTGAAAATAGTATGATAAATGGAAATATTTTAACTCTTCTAAGCTTTGTTTTGAAAAAAACCTAAAGAATCAGGTAATGTGGGAAGCGCTATATGAGATTTTATAAAAAGTTTCTATATTGTTTAAAACGTTTTTATTACTAATTCACCGCCTTACAATGAATAGTTTGCTCACTTCACTTTCTAAATTTTTTTTGGGGTGGTATGACATCAAGTCTAGGAATCTTGAATCTCTGGACATAGAACAGAAGCAATTAAACATTATCGTTTTCATTAATATCCTATTTATTGCTATCACCTCTTTTCTCACGATCTATCAATTTATGTTAGGGTTTAATCTTTCATTTAGTCTCCTTATCGCCTTAGTCATTGGTATTTTTCTCTCAGTGCATTATGACAATGCAAAAATTATTCTGAGTGTAAAACCCAATGAGATTAAAGCACCCAATAAGGAACTTCGAATAGCTGCGATAGTAACGAGTGCCCTAGTGGTTTACCTTCCTTTTCACCCAAAAGTCGAAAATAATTATAAATTTCAACTAGGTCTTCTTGATAGCAGAGATCAGCAAGATAACCTCCGAATCATTAAGGACTCTCTGGATCTAGCTTATCATCGTTTTGATAGTCTCAGAGAATTAAGTCAACCAGAACAAGATGAACCTACACAAGAAAATGAAATCGATAATTGCAACAGAGAATCCTCTCGGTTGTTAAGTACACTGAATGCTAATACTCGAAGATTAGAAAACGTTAGAGATGATATTGACCGTAAAAATTCTCTGATAATTGCTCTAGAGCGATCCAAGGCTCGTCATGATGACAATAGGCCTAAAGATTTTGAGCTACTACCCGAGTGGAGCAAGAAGAATTCAGAATTTGATCATCAAATTTCAACTGAAAAAGGTTTACGTGAAGATTTAACTTCCAGAGCTGCCACCCTAGATAGACAACTCAGAACACAGCGGGTTGTATATAGTGTTCAAATTCAAAAATGCACAGAACTAAGTGGAAGTAATCTATCGTCTTCTACCAGTAATTTGGACCCTATCGATAGTGTCGAACGAATGCTTGCAATTATTGAACTAGATCGACAGACAATTCGCGATTCAATTACAAGACTTAGCTTACAAGACAGTGTCATTCGTGGCTTCTACACATTTGATCCAATCAAATTTCGAACTAGAACAAGGGTAGATCGCGTGATTCTCAGGATCAATTATGTCTGGATGCCAGTGATGATTCTAATGGTTATCGGGTTAAGTTTCCTAGGCCGTTATCCTCTATCCAGGAAAACCATTCAATTCATATCCAAAAGCAATTATGCCAAGCGGCGTGCCAGATCACAAAAAGGTTCTTACGGGAGCGGTGGAAGCAATAAGGCTGAAGAGAATCTTCATAAAAAGTTCTTTATTGAGTCCATTGAAGTTCATGAAGTTGATATTTTCGGGAGCTTCAACTGGAGACTGAAAAAACAAGTCAACATCTTGTTGGGAAAAAATGGATACGGCAAGAGTCATTTATTCAGGTTAATTATTGCAATGCTTACCAATGACGATGACCCAATCAAACAAATCTTTACTGACAAGGAAGAAGATTTTCAAGTAGGATCCGATTATCAACAAAGAGACATCAGTGAGTCAGAATTAAGGATGAATGTCATTGTGGATGGGGATCTCCAAGAAGTAACGTTCAATGTTGAAGAGGGATTGATTTCAAGCATTGGTAAACTTCCAATTTTGGCAATTCCAGATATTCGATCAATCAGCAAACATGCACATGTTGTTACTCAAGGAGATGATCCTTATAATAACTTGTTGGAATTTGGAGGGAATCATTTCTTGGACGGTTCATCATACGCCCGAACCATTGAAAATTTGCTAGTGAAAATTGGGATCTCCTTAGTAAAATCTAGTGTTTCAGAGAAAAAAAGCGCACGCGTTAAGCTTCTTGAGAAAATTGTAGTTCAGCTAGCAGATTTTCCGTTTGAATTCAAGTCAGCCACACAAATTGAAGGTACCGCTAGCCCATCATTTGAAATAAATGTCATAACCGATGGAAATCAAACTCCCATTCCGATTAATAAAGCTTCTCAGGGCACACTTTCTGTGTTGGCAATCTTCAGCTTAATCTACGATTTCCTCAAAGGTCTGAGTAATCATCAAGAGTATGTTTCTAGGCCCCAGGAAGCTCACGCAATTGTAATCATTGATGAAGTAGATGCGCACTTACATCCCAAATGGCAACAAAAAATCGTAGAATTATTAAGGGAGAGTTTTCCCAATGTTCAATTTATTTTGACTGCTCATAGTCCATTTGTTGTAGCCGGAAGTAAAGAAAACGAAGTGTCATCACTTTGGAAGGACCTCGATGGGAAAGCCGAGAAAACAAATGGATTTGTAGTTGAATCGTATGCTCAGGATTTCATAGGAATCAAGACCAACGAGATTTATGAGGATCTCTTTGACACAGCCGAATATGATGAATACTACAATCAGATTATGTCGAAGGATCTTTTGGATAGGAAAGAGAAGATAGATCATTTAAAATCAAGGAAGGATCAATTAGATGAACGTGAAAAGAGTGAGCTTTCTAAACTACGGGAAGACGAATACTATCATAAACAATTAATTGGTCGCAAGATTGAACAATTAAGACAAGAGATCGAGGCTACAAAAGATTTGAAAATCCCTTCCAATAATTCAATGAAAATCGATGATCTAGAAAAGAAACTGGATCACTATAAAAGCCTAATTTCAGAAAGCGAAAACAGCGTGTAATGAGAGCATCAAAACAAGAACTTGAAACATTTGCGGAAGCCATTGCTTCACGATACCAGAATTACGACTACAGAAGCTCCCTTATAGAACAAAAAATATTTGAAGATGCACAAAAATTCTTTAGCAACTCAGGAGTTGAATCGTCTTCAATCCATAAATTAATTTCTTTGAGTAAGGATACGTTAGATTTCATTAAGGGAGCAGTGGACATTGAAGAAACATCAGATCAGGTAAGCAAATGCTTGAAGCATATTCGGAACAAAAAGAAAAATAACAAGCGAGATATTCGAAACGCTGAAAGCAGGAAAAAGCACCTTGCTTTCTACGAACTTCTTGTAAAAAAAACTATTTATCAAAGCTGGTCAACTTCTGAACAATCACATTTTGACCAGATATATCAACTACTTGCGTTTTATGAACATGACTACTACCTCTCTATAAATGAACGAGACACAAATCCCAATGGACAGCTACAAAAAGATGCAATTGATTATCTATCAAGCATCAATATAGCAGAAAACAAGAAAGATCAGATAGAGGAGAAACTAAGAAATTCCAATACCATTATGGGAAGATTCCTTA
>JANQST010000346.1 GCA_028279155.1 Cyclobacteriaceae bacterium | reverse complement strand
CTAAAACTAACAGATACTTCATCACCCTGTTGTAAAGGATCTAGTTGTTCGCAATTGGATTGAATTAATTCGAACTTTAAAAACTCTGGATACTGTGGGTTCTCCGCATATTCTAAAATGAATTCTCGCTTTCTAAATGATTCCTTGATTTCCTGTGTGTCAAATTTTTCAAGAATCTTACCGTCAATGTTCATGGACTTTGTTTAAACTATTTTACAACTTTGAAGTTCAAGATTAGTATATGACTAGGTCAAAACGAAATTTTTTGATTGGTTCACTCATTTTTTTGATCGTTATAATTTTACTCATTGTCGATTTCAACAGAAGAACAACATGGCCGGGAGAAAAAACGAAAACAGAGAAGACAAAGTAAAAAACAAGGTCGACATTTCTCAGATTGACCTTGACAAGGAAAAAGAGAAGATCACAGATCTGCCAGGTCTTATTGAATATGCCCACCATGCTGGAAGTGCTATTATCAAGCCTGAAGATAAAGGGCGAATCAAAGGGACTGCTGTTGCGGCCATGCAGGATCAAACAGATCGGCAGTTTCGACAGTTATATGAACAAATGCAAACGTTAATTGAGCAAGCGAAGTATTTGAAAAAGAGAGTAGAAGTTTCTGAGCGGATCTATGAAGCGACAGTTCCATTTCAACCGGTGATAGGTAAGATCTATTTTCTCTACAAGAAGGAAGATGGTTCTGATTTATTGTCAATGATAAGCCCTGATGAATGGGGTAAGAATTTTCCATATGAATCATTTGAGGCCGAGGTGCGACTACTTTCTGATCACACCTGGGAGATAGTGAAAGCACAGGAAGCTGAGTTCAATTACTAGCATAAAGGACTGATCGTCTACCCTTTGTCTACCACAATACACTTGGTTTAGAGAAAATCATAGTTGTTTTGTAACCGTAAGGGGTTCTATAGATCTAAACCTTACAAAATCAACCAGCCTGATTTTGTTGCACTAATTAAAAAAGAATGAAACTTAGTTCTCTGATTTTAGGCTTTTTACTGGCAGCTAGTATTTTTTGGTCAGGTTGCTCCAACTCAGAGGAGACATCTGTTGACTGTTCAGCTTCTCAGTTGCGTCTTTCAATCACAGCCCAAACAGATGCAGATTGCAGTGATCCCGGATCAATAACAGTTCAGGCTTTTGGTGGAACTCCACCATATCTATATAGTGTTGACCGGATCAATTGGCAAGGAAGCGGCACATTGAACAACCTGTTCGCTGGATCCTATATCATTACAGCCAGAGATACCAACGGATGCATGACTGATTTGGATGTCGAATTAGGTGGTACAGATACCTCTATTTCACTCGCCTTGAATTTCACAAGTCCTGACTGTGACTTACCAAATGGCACAATCACCGCATCGGCCACTAGAGGCACCGAACCCTATATGTATTCATTGAATGGAGGGACTCAACAAGCATCAAACGTCTTCAGTGAGGTTTCCAATGGGCCGAACACTGTTTCTGTAACTGATTCTGAAGGGTGTCATTCTGAACGGGATGTTGTTGTTGTCTCCAAGGTTTCGTTTGCCGCAGATGTATTTCCGCTGATATTAACCAATTGTGCAGTGACCGGATGTCACGATGGATCAAGGTCACCGGATCTAAGAGAAAGTGTGGATATCATGACTGCCGCTGATAGGATTAAAGTTCGGATTACTGAACGGACCATGCCCCCTGGAGATCGCCCTTCACTTGAACAATCAGAGATAGATGTGATCGTATGTTGGATTGATGATGGGATCCCGGATAACTAAGATGGAATTAGAAAAAATGAAAAAGTGTTTTTTGAGCCTTTGTATGGCTTCATTAGTACTAGTATTGAGTTGCTCGGATAATAGTGAAGAACCTGCAGTGGATTGTTCTCAGTCAGATATCAAGGTCATTGTTACAAATTCAGTTAAACCTGATTGTATGGTTCAAGGCACAATAGAAACTGCTGGTATGGGAGGAACGACACCATATATGTTCAGTATCGATGGAATGAACTTCCAATCCTCTTCTGTGTTTTCGAATGTTGCCGCAGGTTCGTATACAATTACCATTTCAGATGCCAATGGTTGCACTGCACAAGTTAATGCCAATCTTGCACCAGGTGAAGGTGCAATAACCGTAGATTTCGAAACAACCAATTCTGGCTGTGATGATCCTACAGGATCAGTCACTGTAATTGCAACTGGTGGAGATGGAAATTATACATATTCGATTGATGGTGGAGTTATACAAAATGAGAATCTTTTTGAAAACCTTATTAACGGACTTCATAGAGTTACTGTATCGGATAGTGAGGGATGTTCCGCAACTAAGTTTGTTAACGTCATTTCAGGAGTCAGCTGGATGAACGAGATCATGCCAATTTTTGATGTGAACTGTACTATTTCAGGGTGCCACAATGGAGATAATGAGAACATTCCGAATTTTTTAGTTTTTTCAACTGTCCAATCTTTCGCTGGAGCAATCAAATCGAATACAGGTGACGGATTTATGCCACGAGCAAGTTCTGGATTGACATTGACTGAGGATGAAATAGAACTCATTGCTTGTTGGGTAGATGATGGAGCTCCCAACAATTAATATATGATTTAGAAAATGGAAAATAGAATAAAATGAAAAAAATCTTTTTAGCCTCTCTCGGAGTTTCTCTTGCGATTTTGATAAGTTGCTCAGATAATACAGAAGAGCCAGAAATCGATTGTACACAATCCGATATTGCGGTGATAGTTTCGGGTCAAACTGAGCCGGATTGTGATACCGAAGGTATGATCGAAGTAACCGGATCAGGAGGAACCGCTCCATATGAATTCAGTATTGATAATATCACATTTCAATCATCAACAACATTTACAGACGTTGCAGCGGGCAATTATACAATTACAATACGTGACACCAATGGTTGTTCATCAACAGTTACAACTTCGCTATCTGCCGGACCAGATGGAATCACTGTAACTCTTGAAACTTCTGATGCCGAGTGTGGAAATGCTTCTGGTTCGATAACTGCATCCGCAGTAGGTGGTGATAGTAACTATACATTTGCATTGGATGGTGGTACTGCTCAAGCTTCAGGAGACTTCACCAACGTTTCAAATGGTAGTCACTCGGTAGTGGTGACTGATGGCACTGGGTGTACAGTAACTAAAGATGTTATCGTGAGTTCAGGTACAAGTTGGGCGAGAGATATTAAACCGATCATAGATTCAAATTGTGCAGTGAGTGGTTGCCACAATGGTGATAACACTTCAATTCCGAATTGGACAGTGTTTAGTAATGTTCAATCAAGAGCATCTGATATTAAGGCAAGAACAGGAGATAGATCTATGCCTCGAGCAGGTTCTGGGTTGACGCTGACTGATGACGAAATAGAACTTATTGCTTGCTGGGTAGATGATGGAGCCAATAACAATTAGACAATGAAAAAATTACTATTGATTCTTTTTGTTGTATTGACCGGTGTGCAGGTTTATGCTCAGAAATTCAAATCCAGTGAATCAAACATTAGATTTTTTTCTAAAGCTCCGATTGAAGATATCGAGGCGGTAAACACAGAAGCTACAAGCATCATCGATGTGGACTCAAAGAGCTTTGTGTTTGTAGCTCCTATTAAAGGGTTTTCATTTAAGAAAAAGTTAATGGAAGAACATTTCAATGAGAACTACCTTGAAACAGATAAATATCCCAAGGCTATTTTCAAAGGCAAAATTGAAAATTGGGATGTAGGGAAGGGTGAAGCTGTAGTTGTAGCTAAAGGAGAGATGTCAATACACGGTGTGGAACAACAAGTGTCGATTGAAGGAACGATCAATTATGGTGATGATAACGTGACCATAAAATCCGTCTTTCTTATCGCATTAAAAGATTACAAAATCAAAATACCCAAAGCGTTATTTTATAATATCGCTGAGGTGGTAGAAGTCACAATTTCATTTCAATACCAACCCTATGTACAAAATTAAGATTGCCCTAATTCTATTTATTTTTTCGTTTACATCATATGCTCAGGATGAGCTATTGGAATTGCTTGAAGGAGAATCACAAGGAACCGATTACGTGAGTGCTACTTTTAAAAGCACTAGGCTTGTGAATGGTCATTCAGTGGAAGTTCGTTCGAAAGGCGTTTTGGAGTTTATCATAAGTCACCGGTTCGGAACATTGAATTCAGGTTATGAACAATTTTGGGGACTGGATATTTCAAGCATTAGATTGGCTCTGGAATATGGTTTGACAGACAATCTTAACATTGGAATTGGAAGAGCTTCTTTTGAGAAAGTCATTGATACTTTTCTTAAGTATCGGTTAGTAAGACAATCCAATTCCTTTCCAGTTACAATAACAGGTTTTGGAAGCTTAACACGGAAAACGATAGATGTACCCGGGCTGGAAGGGGTTGACCGTAATACTTATTCGGGACAGGTACTTATAGCGAGGAAGTTTAATCCCAATCTTAGCTTACAGCTGATGCCTATCGTAATTCAGCGTAACCTCGTTCCTACCAGGCGTGATGCGAACCTATTATTTGCTCTAGGGCTTGGAGGGAGATACAAAGTGACCAATCGTGTGGCGATAAATGCAGAATACTATCCTCAGCTCACTGAGTTCTCGGATGGTTTTGAAAATTCCTTTGCTATTGGTGTAGATATAGAAACCGGAGGTCATGTTTTTCAATTGCACCTTACCAATGCCGTACAAATGAATGAGCAAGGATTTATTGGAGGTACCACAGATAATTTCTTTGATGGTGACATTCACTATGGATTCAATATTTCCAGGGTCTTCGATTTAAGACCAAAGACTAGATAGCAGCTCTAAGAGAAATTAGAAAATTCCTCCCAGGGGCACTTATACCGGAAGTGTAAGGACGGTAATGCTGATCTAAGATATTCTCCAAAGCAACATTTGCTTTTAGAAATTCATTGATCTGATAGCTGCTTCTTAAGTTAAAGGTATACCATCCGGGAGTTCCTTCAGCAGTGTAGAGGTATGGCTTTCTGTCTATTTCTGATAATGGGATATCCGTTGGTTTCCTATTTCCATTGTAGTCGATGAAAAATGTAGACCTAAACTTCTTCTTTCTGTAGATCAATGCAAGTTTTCCAAACACAGGAGTGGTATGCCGAAGTGGCTCACTGTTAGTGATACCCTCACCTTGCGTTATTGTAAGTGTTTTTTCAACCGCGAAAGATTCGGATAATTCGGCTTGAAACATAAGACTACCTCCATAGATCTCTGCTTTGGAAGCATTCACTTTTGCGAAAACATCTAACCCGTTAAGTTGACTATTACCATTGATGGTAAATGGGCCGTCAACTATAGCATCAAACAATCGGCTATAAAATCCTACCAGGCGAATGACAGATCTTTCAGATTTCCTTTCGAAAGAGAGTTCATTGCTGATTGAGTATTCAGGATTTAAATCTGGATTGGGAACGGTAATACTATTACCTACCTCAAAAACTTTACCTACATCATCAATATTTGGTGCTCGGAATCCTGTGGATATATTATAACTGAGTTTGTATTCATTCGTCGGGTTCCATGCCAAACCAAAAGATCCATTCACTGAAGCATTATTAATGGTAGTGGTTGAGGCACCGTTTGATAGGGCAGTTGAATCGGTGGTGGTAGCAGAAAGATTAATGATATTTAGTCTCGCACCACTGTTGAGTACGAGCTGGTCTGATAGATTGTAGACCAAACTTATGTAAGCGGCAGTAGAATAGAATTCACTGCCACCATCAGGATACCTGCTTGCTGTAGCAGTGATTTCGTTTGTTTCTAGATTCCTATTAGAAGCTTTGGAAGTTATGTCGTTGTAAAAGAAATCAAGACCGTAGTAGATATTTGATTTTTCATATTCTTTATCAAAATCCAAAGAGACGGAATACATTTTGACGTTTTCTTTCCTTGACCTTAACCAGTCGCTATCGAAAAGTCTGTCGTTTCGGCTTTCATCAAATTTTTGATAGGCAAGTGTAATTCTTGCCTGGTCAAAGAATTGGCCAGAGCCATAATAGTTCAACTTGAGATTATGCATCTGCCATTTTTGGGGTCCGTAGAACCACTCAGCAGCTTCAAGTGAATCGGTTGTGCCAATTGTCTCAGTTAGGTTGTCATATCTAGGGATATTAGTCGTCGTGCTGAAGTAAGATCCATACCCCAAGTCCATTTTGTCTCCGAGTCGAACCTTAAACTTTGAGATCGTATTGAATAAATCATACCCTGAAAACCTTTGAACATTGATATCTTCATTTTGTATTAACTGGTCTGATCCATTGACTCTTCCTGCATAAAACCTCCGCTCAAATTCTCCCTTATATCCGCCAATTCTATTTCCACCTGCTCTCAAATCATCAAACGATGAAAATGTGGTTGAATGAAAAAATGTAAACTTTTGCCTGGATAGTGAAAGGTCAACATGGCCGGTTTTTTCGTTGGCAGCAGAAGAGAATCGTGTCATCAAGTTCCCAGAGAATATCTGATTTGGACTGGTCGCCCATTTTGGCTCTATGGTGTGAAAATCCATCACACCACCCATTGCATCACTACCATAAATAACTGAACCGGGGCCAAAGATCACTTCTGAGCTTTGCAGCGCATTGGGATCAAGGTTTATGACATTTTGAAGGTTTCCGCTTCTAAAAATGGCATTGTTCATTCTAACACCATCAACAACCAACAGAACGGAATTTGCAGAGAAACCTCTAATCTTCGGACTACCACCACCCAGCTGGCTTTTCTGTACGAATACTTGCCCGGTCCCAGCTAACATGTCTGCAGCAGTTTGTGGGTTTTGGAAGTCAATGGATTTTTTATTGACTGATAAGATTTTTTGTGAAACACTTTCTTCTTCTTGTTCCCATTTATTGGCTGAAATTACAACCTCAGAAAACGTGACGATTTTTTCAGTCATTGATACTTCTATACCAGCTCCTACGAAGGCAATTGATTTTTCATAATAAGAGGGATGTTGTATGAAAATCAAGCCGCTGGGAAAGGTTGAGAGATCTGCACTCCCAGTTACATCAGAATAGGTAACATTTGTTTTATTTTCATGATACACGAAAACGTCGGCAATAGGCTTATTGGTAGATTCATCTTTTATGGAAATGGTTTGACCTTTTGTAAAGAAGAAAAATGTGATAATAAGTAAATAGAATGTAGTCCTTAATTTCATTCAGTAACCTAAATTGGCGCAATATTAAAGCATTTTGATAAGCAAAAATTGAGCCGGTAGTGCCCATTCAGAAATCAAATTATAATAATAGTCCCTGGTATCTTTTTAATGCCCATATGGAGACAATTATTCCCTCTCTTTTTTATAAAGTAAAGGGTATTGAATATGAACGGGAGCGATTGGAGCTTGATGATGGTGATTTTCTGGATCTTGATTGGATTCGAAATAATAACAAGCGACTCCTTGTTTTGAGCCATGGACTAGAAGGTAGCTCGGAGCGTCACTACATTCAACGACCAGCAAAGCATTTCTCAAAAAAGGGCTGGGATATTTTGGCATGGAACAATCGAAGTTGCAGTGGAGAAATGAATCGTTTGCCACGGTTCTACCATCATGGAGCCACAGAAGATATTGCGAGTGTAATAGAAAGAGGCTTAAGCAGTGGATACGAAGAAGTGGTATTAATGGGATACTCGATGGGAGGAGGGATGCAGCAAAAATATTTAGGAGAACGAGAAATCGATCCTCGGATTAAAGGAGCAATCTCTTTTTCGGTTCCATGCAATGTGAAGGATAGCGCAGAACAGTTGAGACTGAAGGGGAATCAAATGTATGAGCGGAGGTTTATTAAAAAGCTAAAGGAGAAAATGGTGGAGAAGTCAAAATTCATGGAGTTTGATACGAGTGGGATAGAGGCTGTAACAACTTTCCCGGAATTTGACGATCGATTCACGCTTAAATTGTTTCCCGGCTATAAAGATGTCGATGACTTTTATAGCAAAATAACGAGTGATCAATTCTTAGATAAGATCACCGTTCCCCTTTTGATTGTCAATGCTAAGAATGATCCGATGCTGGGTGATAAATGTTACCCGGTTGAGGTTGCGAAGAAGAGTGAACTTATTTATTTAGAAATGCCTGAAAAAGGTGGACATGTGGGGTTTACATCTAAAAAGGGAGACTTTAGCTATATGGAATATGCCGCTGATAAGTTTATAGATGAGGTAATCTTACCGAATTAGCCTACAAAAAAAATCCGTTGCTCACAAACTCAAAATACGCTTTGCAAAGAGCTTCTTTTTAAAGCCTACACCTCTTAGTCACTTTAGACAAAGTTATTTCTTTCTCACTCTAAAGCTGACCATATGAAACAACTAATTCCTACAAACTAAGGATCAATCCTGGATGTCGGCTCGACTTTTTGTCAGGGAAGATCCAAAGGCATATTGCTACTAGCCAAAGTACTTCATAGGCTATTCGTTCAGCTTTGGAGACTTAAGGTAGCCTGAAAGTGCCCTCCCGATTTC
>JANQST010000313.1 GCA_028279155.1 Cyclobacteriaceae bacterium | reverse complement strand
GAAACATTGTTGAGCGAAAATCCTATTCAAGCGGCCAGCTAAGTGGTATTCAGTTCAAATACTATACCAATGGTACTGTGATGGAAGAGGCAAATTATTTGAACGGTAAAATTGACGGAATTGCAAGATGGTATGATCAGGAAGGAAACATGACCATTGAGTATACCTACAGCAATGGTGAACTGATTCAGGAGTAGCTTAAATTATCCGGGATTACTCTCTTCTATAATCTCCTCTCGAACCATTATATATCCGGTGATACATCCTTCGTTACCCTCAACGAATGATAACCTCATTCCACTTACCGATATAACACCCGTTGCAGACCTGCAGTCTTCCTCGCCCTCATTTTCAGTGCAGAAGGTTAGGTTTACTCCGGAAGCCCCCCATGTACCCGCTTCAAATTCAAGGCCTCTTTGGAAAGAGTAAGTAGAAGAATCCGTGAAAATGATCTTGAAGCACGTATTGTCGTTGCATTGAACAGATCTTGAGTCATTCAATGTAAAGTTTTCGCAATCCGTGATTTCAATGTTCGTAGCAATCCAGGTTCCTATATAGTCACCGCTGGTATCATCGTCTTTGCAACTGATGATAAGAATTGACACCAATAGGAATCCAAATAATTTAATTTTCATAAAACAAAAATATATCAAAATGCCGTCATAAAATTGCATTTATGAAAGGTCTTGCATTTACAAGTATGCGTGTTGGAGAAAGTTACAGCTTAATCAATTACGGAGAAAAATCGGAATTCAGACTGATTGAGGTGCTTGATAGAAATGACTACAAATTACAAGATATTCATACGCTTGAACACTATAATATGAGCGACCTTGTTAAATTCGGAAAAGGAGAAGACTTTGAATTAAGAGAATTACTCCCCTGATCAGTCATATGAAAAACTTAGTATTGATATGTGGAGGGGTTTCCCCCGAACACGAGATCTCATTGAGGTCGGCAAAAAATGTCCTCAAGGAAATTGATAGGAGTAAATACAATGTTCATGTTGTTGGTATATCCAAATCTGGAAAATGGTTAGAAATGGATGAAGATTCATTGGGGTTGACTATTCCTGAAACAGGTAAGAGTGTTTCTATAAAGCCAGGTAGTAAAGACTGTTTTTCGGGTGAATCCGCTTTTGGAGAAATAGATGTGATTTTTCCTATTCTTCATGGACCTAACGGTGAGGATGGTTCGGTTCAAGGATTATTACAGGTTCTTGACATTCCCTGTGTTGGTCCTGGCGTGCTTGGCTCTTCCGTTTCAATGGATAAAGAAATAACTAAGCGATTATTAAACGCCGAAGGAATTTTGGTGGCTGATTGGATACTTCTGCGGAAAGGTGACAATATTCCTACCTACGAGGAAGTCGCTGAAAAACTGGGAGATATTCTATTCGTGAAACCTGCAAATATGGGCTCGTCAGTTGGTGTTACAAGAGTTTCCGAAGCAGGCGAATGGTCGAATGCTATTGACGAGGCGTTTCTATTCGACAAGAAGGTATTGATAGAAAAATGCCTGGTTGGAAGAGAACTTGAATGTGCAGTATTAGGAAATGATTCCCCAAGAGCCAGTGGTGTGGGAGAGGTTCAATCAGGCGATGTTTATTCGTACGACGAGAAGTACGCAGATTCATCAACTGCTAAAACGATCATTCCAGCTGATGTGACTTCAGATGAATTAATGGCTTTAAAAAGAACTGCGATCAATGCATATAAGGCACTTGAATGTACCGGACTTTCACGTGTCGATATGTTTCTTGAGAAATCTGGTAACGTACTTGTTAATGAAATAAACACAATGCCAGGCTTCACAAGCATAAGCATGTACCCAAAACTCTGGATGAATGAAGGTATGAGTTATACTCAACTCATCGATGAGCTAATCGAACTTGCCATCGCTAATCATGGTTGATTGTATAATAAGTTTTGTTTGATGAATTATTGGCAAACAATAAAAGATAGCTATTACGGATATGCCAGGTACCTACTCGATTCGATTCTGAACCCTGGCCTGTACAATTATTTTTATTGGCTCATTGCCGTATCAGCATTCTTTTTTGCATTGGAGTTGATTGCTCCATGGAGAAAAGATCAACCTAAATTCAGGAAGGATTTCTGGTTGGATTTCTTTTACATGTTTTTCAATTTTTTCCTCTTCTCACTGATCATATTTAATGCAGCCTCGGATGTGGTTGTTCGGTTCTTCAACGAAACGCTGGCCATGATTGGAATTAACAACTTGCTAGCCTTTGAGGTGATGAGCTGGCCAGTTTGGGCACACTTACTTGTTGGTTTTGTTGTTCGCGATTTTGTCCAATGGTGGGTTCACCGCCTGCTTCATCGAGTTCCGTTTTTGTGGGAGTTTCACAAAGTACACCATTCAGTGAAACAGATGGGTTTTGCAGCACATCTGCGTTACCACTGGATGGAAAATGTGGTTTATAGGAGCCTAGAATATCTTCCGTTGGCGCTAATAGGTATTGGGTTGAGAGACTTCTTCATCATCCACATATTCACCTTGGCTGTTGGCCATTTCAATCACTCCAACTTTAAACTAAAGCTTGGACCGCTTAAGTACATTTTCAATAACCCCCAAATGCACATTTGGCATCATGCAAAAGGATTGCCTGAAAGCAGAAGATTCGGAGTGAACTTTGGCCTTACGTTGAGCATTTGGGATTACCTGTTTAAGACAGATTACATCCCGTCAGACGGTAGGGACATAGAGCTTGGGTTTCCACAAGATGAGAATTTTCCTGACGACTTTATTGGACAGGAAGTACATGGATTAATCAGTAAGAAACAGAAGGCTTAATCCACACTTAGATTGACCGAATCCTGGTTGAACTCGGCAACTTGTCTTTTGCTTTCATCAAACCAAATACAAATGATAGTATCGTGGCTTTCGTAATTTCCATGCCAGGCATAACCATCAACTGTCATTTGTGGACCTCCGGATTTCAAAACAACTAAATCTCCTTTTTTAAATTTTCTTTCTGCGCTCATGATTTAAACAAATTAGTTATCCTAAAACTAGTTTTCAGGCCAGGCTACAAACATGATCTTAGTCAGCAAAAGATGTGATTTTGATTCTGAAGTTCACTTTCTGAATTTCTTTAGTTTGTTCCATTATTGCGCTGATCTACAGAATCCTACCGCTCATCTAAATCAATCCTTTATTTGGATGCCTTCATCTATATTCGCACTGGACAATCAGTTGTCCAATCACTCTTAGCCACGCCCGTTCTAACTAGTAGTAAGACTTAAATAACAAGTAAAAACTAGCTATTAGATGAACACCTTTTATTCTATCATTTTTTCCGTACTGGTACTACCGCCTTCCGTTCTAGCAGATATCGAATTTGAAGGAGCACATGACAGACATCAAGCGATGTATTTAGTTAATCTTGTCAGAAACATAGACTGGGGAGAGGATAACATCATGATTGGTGTGGTTGGTGAATCCCCGGTTGTAGAAGAGTTGCAATCGCTTGTTCAACGAAATTCGAAAGTGGATGTAAAACAGCTTGAAGGGTTTGAGCAGGTGGTTGACTGCAATATTGTATTTCTTCCTAACGCCAGTAATAGTGATTTCTTTGTTGCTCAAAATGAAATTGCCGATTTGCCGATTTTATTAGTCGTCGATAAAAAACCACTTGTAATCAGAGGAGCCGAAATCGGATTTTTTCTGGAAGAGGATAAGCTTAAGATTGCCATGAATCCGAAAGAAATTGAGAAGACAGGAATTAAGATTAGTCATTCCTTTATAGAGAAAGCAGCATCATATTGAAATTAAACTGAGAGCTTAAAGGGGCGCAACTTTTGTTGTGCCTTTTTTTATTTACGAAAACTGCAATTAGGAAATTTGAACCTTTTCTGCTTACTTGCGTACGAATACTGCAATTAGGAATTTTGATATGATAGAATATAAGCTTGGTCATTTTGAAGAGATCGTTTTGCTAACCGTTTGTGTGCTTCATGAGAATGCCTATGGAGTTTCTATTAAGGATGAGATAGAATCCAGAATAGGAAAGGGGGTAAGTGTTGGGGCCTTGCAATCGGCATTGCGAAGAATGGAGAAAAAAGGATTTCTGGAATCGAAAGAAGGTGAGGAGACCAACGCCAGAGGAGGCAGGCGCAAACGTTACTTCGCAATAACCGACCGTGGCAAGAAGGCAGTAGAAGAAGCTAAAGATTTAAGAATGGAACTGTGGGAGGCCATTCCGAATGTAGTATTCAATTAAGGTGTAATGAAGAAGCTTGGAGAATGGATATTGACAGTTTTTTGTCATAGGGATTATTACAGTGACATCCGAGGAGACCTTGAAGAGCTCTATACACGAAGATTGAAGAATACTTCAAGGTTAAATGCTGATTTCAAGTACTTCATCGCTGTTCTAATGCTTTTACGTCCATCTCTCATACAACCATTTAAGTTTCACATTTTTATAAACAGTCCGATGATTAAACAGTATTTGAAGGCTTCTGCCCGGAATTTTACGAAACACAAGGTCAACACACTCATTAATATTTTTGGGTTGTCAGTAGCCGTTGCAGCAGCTATTCTGCTTTATGGATATGTTCGTTTTGAGCTTTCCTACGACAAAAATTATGACAAAAAAGAACGCATCTATCGTGTGAATAATCATTCCAAGTTCAGAGATAGAGTTCGCTCAGGAATCACAGGATCGGGCCTATTGGCACCTACATTGGAAGCTGAAATTCCGGAAGTTGAGTTGGCTGGGAGAAGTTATTATTTTCGTCGACCAGTAGTTCAATTTAAGGATAAAAAATTCAGACAATCGTTGGCCTACTATGCTGATCCTAGCCTCACGAAAATATTGGAATTCACCTATCTCAAAGGTGATTCGGAGTCTGCACTAATAGCACCAAATAGTGTGGTACTAACCAAAGAGACAGCACGTAAGATTTTTGAGAATGTTGATGATGCAATGGGTAAGCAATTGCTAATCAATCAAGTTACCATGCAAGTAACAGGTGTTATTGAGGACATTCCGGAAAACAATCACTTCACACCAGGTATGCTAATCTCAATGAGTACCATGACTGATATTCGTTGGGATCGAATGGGAACGGTAACCTATGTCTTGTTAAGAGAGGGTTTGTCCAAATCTGTCATAGAGGACAAAATGGGTCAGATGGTAGAAAAGTTAAAGCTCGGAGATCCGGACAATGGATTTACTGTGTGGTTTGATCTTTTCCCAGTCACAGATATTCATTTAGCTAAGGATAAAAATCAACATGGTAAAGGGAATATCAACATGTTGTATGCACTTTCTATGGTTGCTGTATTTATTCTTTTGATCGCCAGTATTAACTACATGAACCTGGCAACCGCGAGATCATCACAACGCGCAAAGGAAATTGGTGTAAGAAAGGTTGTAGGGGCGATGCGAAGACAAATATCATTTCAATTCCTTATTGAGGCCTTATTCATTTCTGCACTTTCTGTAGTAATCGGTAGTGCCATGGCGTTGTTGTTTCAAGATGCATTTATTCAATTGACTGGAGTTCCAGCAGCGATTGATTTTTTTGATAGAGAGACACTTTTCTTACTCGTCGGACTAGCGTTATCAGTTGGAATAGTTTCAGGTAGCTATCCTTCCTTAATCCTATCCAGGTTTAAACCTGTATTAATTCTCAAAGGCAATTACCCAAGTATGGGAAGTCAAGCACTGCGGAGGGTGTTAGTAGCATTTCAGTTCACCATCTCTATTGTTTTGATTATTTCGACCATCGTAGTTTACCAACAGATTGACTACTTGCAAAACAAAGACCTGGGCTTTAATAAGGATGCTGTTTACTCAGTTGCATTAGGTACTCCGGATACCAATAATGTACTTAAGCAGAAATACTTACAACACCCAAACATTAAAGCAGTTACCAGCTCCAATCTCATGCCTGCTACCGGAGATTCTGGAGCCACGTTTTCAATTCAAAATGAAGAAGGCGAAACATCCGAGGATAATGTCAGCATGGCCACCATCGATAATGATTACTTAGAAATAATGGAGATAGAATTGGTGCAGGGTAGATTATTCGATAATAGCTCAGCTGGATTAAACTCAATCATTGTGAATGAAACACTAGTCAAAAAATACGGATGGAAAGAACCTATAGGAAAGTTCATTTCAACTTGGGGAGATGAAGAAGGTGATCCTATGGAAAAATACGTAATACAGGGTGTTGTAAAAGATTTCAATATGTTGAGTCTGTATCAAACGGTACAGCCATTTGCCTTCTTTAAAAAACCAAAATTCAATTGGGGAAGAAAATACCTGTTCCTCAAACTGGATGGAAGAAATCTCCTTGAAACGGTCACCTACATACAGGATGAGTTTGAGTCGTTTGATGAAAAAAGCGTATTTACTGGAAGCTTTTTAGATGCTCATCTTGAAAGTATTTACCGAAAGGAACAAAAAACAGCTCATATTTTTCTTGTATTTGCAGTATTGACAATAACGATAGCTTGTTTAGGGCTATTTGGCTTGGCTACTTTTTCGCTCCAGAGAAGAATCAAAGAAATAAGTATCCGAAAAGTTCTCGGTGCTCAGTTAAGTAATATTGTTAAGCTTGTTACTATTGAATTTATCGTTATCATTTTGATTTCTGGTCTTATCGCCACTCCTGTTGTCTATTTCGTGATGGAAAAATGGCTTGACAGTTTCAGTTATCATATTAACGTTACACTATTGACTTTAATAAGCGGTGTACTTGTTGCCCTGATCATAGCTATGTTGACGGTAAGCATAGAGGCATTCAGAACAGCAAAAGCAAACCCAGCCACTACTTTAAAATATGAGTAGAACACAGTTGATATTAGCCGGTCAGTAACTTCTTATCTCTGAATTCATCACGTCGCATCCGGTAAGCGTTCATTGCGGTCTTCCCAAGTTTGTTGGTTAGCTTATGATTCACTAAAGCACCTGCAATTGCACCAACTCCGGGTATTAATTGTAAGAGCTTCGCAAGATCGATATAGTCTCTGTATTCGAGCTGGAATGTTCTCCAGTCAAATTCATGTAGATCATTAGGGAGCTGTTCGCTTGTCCTTTGCCAGTTTTCCATAAAACGATATACTTCATTCCTTCTTTCCTGGCTTGAGAATGTCAATTGGAAAATGTGCAGAATGTACACACGCTCTTTGTAGTCTTTAGTATCATATCCGTAACGTGCAGCTATTTCAAACAACATCTTCATCTTAAGTGTTAGCCACAACGGAAAATCTGCGATGCTTAACAAAATCCCTCCGAATCCGGTAGCGGCTCCTTCTACTGCTGCTGAAGAAGAATAGAAATTAATTCGTTCTTTCACATCGCTTTCGATTTCTTCCAATGATTTCTCTTCCTTGCGAGAAAGGGTAGTAAACCCTGCACCAAACAGAACTGTACGTGTGATCTCCTTGATGGCCTTGGTGATTACTACATGAATTTTTTCTGGAATGATTTTATTTATCCTCTTCTGTACCTTCTTGGTAGTGCGATTTATGAACGTGGGTTTCTTCCGCATGGCTAACTGCCATTTTAGAAGCTCATAGCTGGTGAGTTCATGATATATGGATCTTGAATCCTGGTTCATAATCTGCAAGGTATGTTTATTAGACAATCCTGGTAGGACAGAAGTTACTGTCTAACATGCTTTTCCACTTCTTATCTTTGATTAAATGATCATCAGAAATCATACATATTTCCTTTGGTTATATAAGAAACGAAAATATTGGCACCTGTATCATTTATGGTCCGGTCTTTTTATTTGGTTTTTTCTAAGTGTTGCACAACCTTTTGGCATCTACAACAATAACATGAGCTTTCTCGGGCTTTTGCTTTTTGTACTTGTGTTTGCTGTCATATGGCCAACACTTAGTTATGCTGTTGATGGAATTGATTCGCTGCTTTCGTATGATAAAAGCGTAAGGAATAACCTGGTTCTGTGGGCTTTCAAAATTCTGATAATGTGTCACATTATATACGGAATAAGAGAGGCATTATGCCCTGGAATATGTATTGATCTGAAGGAATACGGAGAAATTTGGGTAGCCAGTTTCCTTTTATTCTTGTTTACCTACGTTCCATTCATGCTTTTTGGTAGATACATGTATTATCACGCCCTGGTAGGTTTGTCGCATGAGGATTTGGGGTTGTTTGTTTTAAGAGGCCAGGGGAGAGACAAACTAACCCTTTCTTTGAATGACTTGATTTATTTGCAGGCCGACGATAATTACGTTGACCTGTTTCTTCGAAATCAAGATCAGGGTGAAGATTACCTCAAGAAACAAGTGATGAGAGCTACTTTGAATGCATTGGAAATTCAACTAATGGATTACCCTCAATTCATTAGGATTCACAGATCAATTATTACCAATACCAAATTTGCATTAAAGCCAGAGAAGAAGGGGACCTTAACAGTCATCAACAATGACCAGAAAATCCAGCTCCCGGTTTCAAGGAGTTATCAGCACAAAGTAGACCAGTTGTTCATCCACCCCAAATAATCTGTCATTCACCCCATTGGGTTTATCAAAGCAAACCTGATCCTCTGTTTATCCGAATCTTGGACAAACTAAAAATTAATGATATGACTTGGCTTCATTTTGGATATATATTGCTAGGGTTTTATGTAATATGGTTCACCATCCTTCTTCTTAAAAAGCAGTTTACAAGAGCGTTGCTTTTGTTTGGTATAGCGCACATCCCATACCTGCTAATTAATCTGGTGGCACCCTTCAGAGGAATTATGGACCTTGATTATGCTGGATACTCATTTGGCCTTTTGAATTTACCGCAAGGCCCATTGGTTCCGCTGGTTGTAGGAGGCATTGTAATCGCATGCCTTTTTATCGTGTCCAAAGCATGGCTTGGACAAATGGATAAACTATGGAAATTTTCATTTGCAATCGACCTGGTATTGAGCATTGTGATTGCAGTACCGGTTTTTATAGGGATTTTGATCAACCCTTCAGAAGGAAGAATTCAATTGGGAGAATTTCTGACGATCTCCGGATATGTTGTGGCATTAATCATCCTGGGCCTATTTTCAGGCCCTACATTGTATGCCTGCTACTATTCCTGGAAAAAGGCTTTTAGGAGCTAACCTGCTGAAAGCCTTTCAAGGGCTTCACACGATTGAAGGCCATAATCCAAAAAGTAATTTCCAGGATTATTCCTCCAAAAATGAATATGCCTACCCCTTGAGTAAAACCAAGGGAGTAGCAAATTAGTGCCCCTAGTAAAATTGCAGATAGTGTGAGAATACGTTTCATTAGTCGCTTTATTCGGACTATATAAAACGAAGGATTAGCAAATTTGGTTGACCATATTTCCTTCATTTTAATTGATTCTGAAAGGTTTCATCCTAAGTAGGGTGAGTTTCAACGAAAACAGTAGATTTGGGCTCCAATTTTTAAGCCGACTAAACACCATGAAACGATTTGGATCACTAGCTATTATACTCATTTTTAGTCTCGCTTCATTTGCTCAAGAAAAGGAGGGCAAATGGGATATTTCGAATCCTGTTGAACCATTCAAAGAAGTAACAATTACCACGGATGAAGGAACCTGGATGAACCTGGATGTGAGTCCCGATGGCTCTCAAATTGTATTCGACATGCTAGGGGATATATATCTCTTACCTATTGCAGGTGGAACTGCAAAAATGATTCGTGAGGGACATGCCTTTGAGGTTCAACCTAGATTTAGCCCGGATGGAAAATCTATTTCATTTACCAGTGATGCCGGAGGAGGTGATAACATTTGGACGATGGACCTTACCGGCTCAGACACAAAGCAAGTTACAAAAGAGAATTTCAGGCTTTTAAATAATGCCGTTTGGACTCCAGATGGCCAATTTCTAATTGGTAGGAAACATTTTACTTCAGGAAGGTCTTTAGGTGCCGGTGAGCTTTGGATGTATCACAGAAATGGAGGGTCTGGTGTTCAGGTGACCAAACGTAAAAATGATCAGCAGGACTTAGGCGAGCCGAGTATCAGCCCTGATGGAAGGTATGTATATTATAGTGAAGACATGTATCCGGGTGGCTTTTTCCAATATAACAAGGATCCTAACAGTCAGATCTATGTGATTAAGAGATACGACCGTGAGACTGGAAAAACAGAAACAATTGTGCAGGGACCAGGAGGAGCTGTTCGGCCACAGATTTCCAGGAATGGAAAAAAACTAGCCTTTATTCGTAGGGTAAGAACCAAGTCTGTGCTTTATATAAGAGATCTTGAGACGGGTATTCAGCGTCCGGTTTATGATGACCTTTCAAAAGATCAACAAGAAGCTTGGGCCATTTTTGGATTATACCCTAACTATAACTGGTTACCTGACAATGAAAATGTTGTGATTTGGGCAAAAGGTAAGATCAGGAAAGTAAATACGAAAACCGGAGAAAGCACTGTTATTCCATTCACGGCAAAGGCTAAGCACAAGATTACAGATGCAGTTCAATTCAAAGTTGATCCCGACCCTGATTCATTTAATGCTAAAGTCTTAAGAGGTGTTAAACGCTCTCCAGATGGAAAAACGCTCGTTTTCAATGCAGCAGGTTATCTGTATACTATGGATTTTCAGCGAGGTAATCCCAAAAGGCTGACTTCCGGAACTGATTTGGAGTTTGAGCCGAACTTCTCTCCAGATGGTAAAAGCATTGTCTATGTTACCTGGAATGATGAAAACAAAGGAACAGTAAAATCTATCGGAATAAGAGGAGGAACACCAAAAACACTAACTACAGTGAAAGGTATGTATCGTCAGCCAACTTTCTCAGCGGATGGATCAAAGATTGTTTATTATAAAGAGGGAGGCAATGGAGCGATGGGATTTGGTTACTCAATCAAGCCGGGGATTTATTGGATGAATGCTTCGGGAAGTACACCAAATTTCGTTACAAATGATGGTCAGTTTCCTTCCTTCAATGCAAAGGGGGATCGCATCTACTATCAAAAGGGAGGCTTTCTTTTCGGTAGCCTGGATAAATCCTATAAAAGTGTTAATCTCAAAGGCGAGGATGAAAAAACGCATTTTCATTCCAAATATGCCAATCAGTTTGCATTGAGTCCAGACAATAAATGGCTGGCATTTGGAGAATTGTATCATGTGTATGTCATGCCTTTCTCTTCACATGGACAGGTCTTTGAAGTTTCCGGAACACAGAAAGCGTTACCTATGGCTAAGGTGTCAGATGATGCTGGAATTAACCTGCAGTGGTCATCTAATGGGGAAGAATTGCAGTGGACTTTGGGGAATCAGCACTATACTGTAGCGTTAAAAAATGCATTTACTTTTCTTGAAGGGTCTCCGGATAGTATTGGAGAAATTCCGAAGACAATCAATTCGATCACCCTGGAACTGGAAACTGACCGACCTTCAGGTTTGGTTGCATTTACCAATGCTAAGATCGTAACAATGGATGGGGAGGAGGTCATAGAAGGTGGGACAGTATTGGTTGAAGATAATCGAATAAAGGCAGTGGGAGCATCCGTGGATGTTCCTGGAAACGCACATGTAATTGATGCATCCGGAAAAACCATCATGCCAGGAATTATTGACACACATGCGCATCTAAGAGCATTCAGATATGGGCTGAGTCCCCAAAAGGA
>JANQST010000305.1 GCA_028279155.1 Cyclobacteriaceae bacterium | reverse complement strand
GTTGATTTCCATTGATAAGAATGAGGAGGGTAAATCCCCTCAAATAATGCTTCGATTCTCAGATCAACTTGACAACGAACAAAATATTTCAGGGTTTATTTCCGTTGAGCCTGAGGTTGATTTCAAAACTCAAAAGCTAGGTAAGTTTTTGGTTCTAAATGGTGACTTCAAATTTGGGAATCAATATATCATTAATATAAAACAAGGCTTAAAGAGTAAGTGGGGGACAAAGACTGATAATCCAATAAGTGAGATAGTTGTTTTTTCCAACATTCAACCCCAAGTCCAATTTGCTGGTAGCGGAATATTCATGCCAACCAGCAATGATAAGAAGCTTCAATTTCTCACCACGAACTTGAAAAGAGTTCATGTTGAAATAAAAAAAGTGTTTAACGATAATATTGATCAATTCTTCAGAAGAGAGCAATTAAATAGTTCTAAGGATCGCAATGTTGAATTTAACAGAAGCTATATCACCTCAGTCGGTGCGATCATCTTCAACCAGACACTGGAAATTGGAGATGAGAAAAATGCATGGCTGTTGCACAATCTCGCACTTGACAAGGTTTTTGAAGAATATTCAAATGGTCTGTACTTGGTTCGAGTAAATTTCAATCCGCAAGATGTACTAGTTCCTATCAGAAATAATGAGCTGAATTATATTCAACAAAAGGGTCAAATCTACAAACCAATAACAATAAGTGACATTGGAGTTATTGCTAAATACGCTTCAGATCAATACCAAGTTTTTACCACAGATTTAAAGACAGGATCCCCAATGCAGGGGGTCAAAGTAACAATTCCCAATTATAGAAGCTCAAACTCAAGAACGACCAATGAACAGGGTGTTACAAGGATTAACGGATATAGAAGCAGCTACATAAAAGCAGAGAAAAATGGACAGGTAAGCGTTATCAAACCCAACGAGATGCGCTGGAACAAATCAGGGTTTGATGTAGGAGGTATTAGTTCCGATGATCTTAAAACACGGGGTTATATCTATACTGAAAGAGGAGTCTATCGTCCAGGTGATTCAGTTAATCTGTCGTGTATTATAAGGTATTCTACCGGACCAAAGAATAATGTTCCTGCTTATTTAAAGCTATTCAATCCTGAAGGGACATTGGTGCAAGAGATTACACAAAAGGGTGTGACTGACAGCTTTTACAATTTCAATTTTGGTACTGATCTTAATGCTCCAACTGGAAATTGGAATGTTCAAATCAATGTAGGAAATAAGTACTTCTACCATAATCTCAAAGTTGAAACGGTCGTTGCCAATCGACTGAAAGTAAAAGTTACTCCAGCGCTAAAAACTGTGCTTCCTGAAAATAAACGTTTGGAATTGGAAGTAGAAAGTAGATTTCTTTTCGGCGCTTCGGCTTCCGGTCTACCATTTGAGACTGAAGTTGAAATCTTCGACATTAACCAAGCATTCCCTAAATACAAACAGTTCTCGTTTAGTAATCAGTTCGTTGATTTTAAAGATATAAAAGCTAAAATTTCGTCTGGAAGTTTAGACAATAATGGGCTTGTGAAGGTTGTATGGAACATCCCAAATTTATCTCAAGCACCTTCTCCCTTAAAGGCCAAGATTACAGCGACGGTTCAGGAAGAAGGAGGAAGGCCAAATGATAGTTGGACATATGTTGATCTTAATCCTTTTACACATTATGTCGGTATTCAAAACACAAGCAGGTACATGAAGCTGAATAGTAAAACAGATATTCCAATTGTGGTGGTTGATCACGAGGGAACTCCTGTAGGTGGAAGAGAATTGGTATATAGAATCTATCGCAATGACTCGTACTGGTGGTATCAGTATGACAACTATCGGGACTTCAGACTAAAATTTAAAACTGATAAGCATACCTATTTGATAGAAGAAGGCTCGATGAGTTCAGGAAAGCCGTTTGCTCAATTACCATTTCAACCCAGACAGAAAGGGCAATATCTTATAGAAGTTCAAGATGCGGTATATGGAGGACATGTTTCCGGAATCTTCGTTAGCGCCTATCCATATGGTGGAATTCCATCAGGTGATCAAAATGCTGGAACACTAACGCTTAAAACTGAAAAGGAAACATACAACCCAGGTGATCAGGCCACAATTAGTTTTCCATCCCCTGGACAGGGAAACATTTTGCTTACTATTGAAAAAGGTAATAAAGTGTTATCAAGTAAATGGATTAAACCTTCAGCAGGTGAGGAAGATATGACGATTCAGCTTGATATTACCAATGACATGGCACCCAATGTTTATGCAACGGTGACCGTTCTTCAAACACATTCTCAGACTGTTAATGACAGACCAATTCGCATGTTTGGCATTCTACCAATTAAAGTTATAGATCCAGCCACCATTGAGGAACTGGTAATTGACATGCCAGATGACCTCAGGCCTAAAGAAAAATTCGATATCAATATCAATACTGTCAGTGGGAATTCAACACAATTTACAATTGCAGTGGTTGATGAGGGTTTGCTTGACCTTACAAATTTCAGGACTCCCGATCCTTGGAAAGAGTTCTTCAAAAAAATTCGATTGGGAGTAGATACTTATGATCTCTTTGCATTTGTTATCGGGGCAAATGCAGGTGATGTTTTCAAGACTTTTTCGATTGGAGGCGATGAAGACTATCGGGAATCACAAGTAGATCCTTTTGAGAAGAAGAAACGGTTTAAGCCAGTAAGCATGTTCAAAGGTCCCCTTAAAACGGATGGTAATGGTCGTGCTACAGTAAGCTTCGAAATGCCCAACTATGTAGGATCCGTGAGGGTAATGGTAGTGTCTGCGGAGGGCAATACTTATGGTTCCGCCGAGAAAACTGTGCCAGTACGAAGTGATCTAATCGTATTACCAACAATTCCGAGGGCGTTAAAACCAGGAGATGAGTTTGAAATACCGGTGAATGTTTTTGCAACAAAAGAGAATATTGGGGAGATAGCTCTAAATATTGAAACAGAAGGACCAATTGATGTAATAGGAACAGCTTCTCACAGCCACACTTTTGTAGATGAAAGTGATCAAATGTTCTATTTCAAAGCGAAGGTGAAGTCTGCAGTTGGTCAATCAAAAATTACGATAAGAGCAAATGGAAAGAATACCGAAAGTGTGTTCGAAGCTGATGTTCCAGTATCACCAAGTGCAGCGAGAATTTATGATAAAGAAGAGAAAGTCATTAAGCCAGGAGAAACTATAAGTTTCGATCTTCCAAAGTTAGGGTTAGATGGAACAAACAATGCAAGAATCAATTTGGCTGTATTTCCAAATATGGATTTCATACATCGATTGCATTGGCTAATTAGATATCCGTATGGATGTATAGAGCAAACTACATCTTCTGTCTTTCCTCAGTTAGCGTTGAAAGACATTCTTGCTGATGATGAAAAGTTAGCTGCTGAGGTGGACAACAACATCAATGCAGGTATCGCAAGGTTGAGCTCTTTTCAGTTAAGCAACGGTGGTTTTTCATATTGGCCTGGAGGTGAAGAAGCATCACCATGGGGAAGTAACTATGCTGGCCAATTTCTAATTGAAGCCAGGAATCAGGGATATGTAGTGCCTGATGCTATGTATGATGGAATAGTTAGATACTTAGAAAGAGAATCAAGAAGGAGTTCAAGTGAAAAGAAATGGCTAATGACTAGAGTTAATAGATGTTTTGTTCTAGCAATGGCAAACCAGGCTCCTTTAAGTGAGATGAATCTTTTGAAACAGAATCATTATGATGAACTTAACAGTACCCAAAAATGGCAGCTTGTTACAGCCTACAAACTTGCAGGAGCTTATGATAAGGTACAAGATGAAGTTGCAAGCATTCCTACGGAAGTAGACGATTATACAGAATTTGGTCATACCTATGGTTCAAGAAACAGGGATTTGGGCATCATTCTCAGATGTTTGGTGATTCTTGAAAAATATGATGAAGCAGCTCTAATGGCCAAGTATATCGCTGAAGTTCTATCTGGAAGGAATTGGTATTCAACCCAAACAATTGGTCAGATGCTCCTAGGTATAGGAAGCTATTTCGAATATGCTGGAATCAAAGCGGGTGATGATTTAATTATTGAAGGAGAAGTCACATTACCTAATGGACAAAAGGAAACTATAAAGTCAGTGAATAAATATTCTTTCTATATTAACGAAGGATATGGGAGTAAGATGAGCGTCAAGCTGAATGGTGATGTTGACGTTGAACAGCTGTATGCCACACTAACCTCCAATGGTGTACCACTAGTGGATCAGTCCAAAAATGAGAACAAGAATATCGACCTTTCTGTTGATTGGTTCAATGAGGATGGTGAGAATATTGACATTAACTCCGTGAAACAGGGGGATACCTTCTATGGCAGATATAGCGTGTTTAATTCTAGTGTGGTACCACGAATTGATGAAGTGGCCCTGGTGCAACTTTTACCCTCAGGTTGGGAAATTGAAAATACCAGGCTTTCGGGCGAAGTACTGCCAGGCTGGACAAATTCATTTACACTTAATAGGGAAGAGTATTTGGATATCCGGGATGATCGGATCATGTGGTTTTTTGATCTCGAGAAGAAGCCACTAGATTTTATTGTTAAAATA
>JANQST010000292.1 GCA_028279155.1 Cyclobacteriaceae bacterium | reverse complement strand
ATTCGCATTAAAGAGAATCCTCCCTTTTTAGCTTGATCAGTGTCTATTTTCAATTTTTCAAGATCTGAAAAAATTTCTTCAGGGTTCTGGCTTTCGTAACCCTCAAGTGCTTCCTGAGCAAAGGGATCCTTCAACACCTCACGCTCAAAAACGTGTGCTTCCTCGTTGCTCATTTGCCCCTTGAGGTACTTCTCGAACTGATCCTTATCGTATTTACCCGTTGACATTTTTGTTTTCCAGACAAATCTTCAAATTTCGTTTACCATTTTGAATATGACTTTTTACTTTTTTTAAGTCAATCCCCGTCATTTCGTTTACTTCATTATAACTCTTCTTTTCAAGGAAAAATAACTTTACACATGCTTGCTGCTCTTCCTTTAGCTCACTAATACATTCGTCAAGAGCGCTCAATTTGGACTCCATGATATCTTCCTCATCATTGAGATGCGTAACGATATCATTTTCCATAACAACGTGTACACTTTTTTCCGGGTTGGATTTCCTTAACTCCATCAGACAGTAATTCTTGCTAACCATGTATAACCAGCTTTTAAAATGCTGCACTTCTGTTGAAAGCAGCGTTTGACTGATTTTTTCATAAATGGCCATTGTGGCATCCTGGCTGTCATCCCTCGATTTTAAATACTTCAGGCAAAGACCATAAACCAAGTGGAGGTAGCTGTTATAAAGCTGTCCAATAAGCTCAGAATTCCCAGTAGACCGGTATTCTGCTACTATTTCCTCATCTGTTTTCGATATCGATTTTTCTGTACTCAAAAAAAGTTTGAAAAAATTTTATGGAATTCTAAATGGGCCTGCATCTCAATGACAAACATAAAAGTTGAAAAATTTTAAGCAGATGAAAAATATACTAATAATTCTATCCATTCTCTTGGTGTCCAAGGTTGATGCCAGTTTTATCAATGGGACAGTTTATGATGAAAAGGGAGCTCCGCTTCCAGGCGTAAATGTCATAATCAAGAAAACGACGCTTGGTACAATAACTGACTCAAACGGCTTCTACAGCGTGGATATCGGTGAGCGAAAAAATGTGACACTCGTTTTTTCTGCAATTGGATTTGAAACACAAGAAATCAAGGTTGGTAGCAAAAAATTGATTGATGTGACGATGACAGCTGCAGTCCAGCTTGAAGAAGTAGTTGTGACCGGTTATGCCAAACCTCGATTTGGATTCAAGAGAAGTAAGATGGAGGCGGCGGACGCTGCAATGGGGGCTGGAATGAGCCTGGCATACGAACAGGATATCTATCACAATACTGAAGAGTATGCTACCATCCGTGGGAATTTTTTCAGAAAAACATTGGATAAACCGCTCTCGACCTTCTCTATCGATGTTGATGCAGCTTCTTATAGCAACATGCGAAGATTTATTAACAATGGTCAATTGCCACCAAAGGATGCAGTTAGAATTGAAGAAATGATCAACTACTTTGGATATGATTATGAAAATCCCACAGGGGAGCATCCATTTTCCATCAACACTGAATTGAGCACAGCACCTTGGAATGAGGAGCACTTAATTGTTCAGGTTGGGCTTCAGGGAAAGAAAATTGAAATGGATAATCTGCCTGCTTCAAATATTGTATTCCTGATTGATGTGTCAGGTTCTATGAGCTCCCCAAACAAGTTGGGATTGCTGAAGTCTTCATTTAAACTGCTAGCCAATGAATTAAGACCGCAGGATAAAGTTTCGATTGTAGTATATGCTGGAGCAGCTGGTTTGGTTTTACCTCCTACAAGTGGAAATGACAAAAAGACTATGATGGATGCATTGGATAAATTGACTGCAGGTGGGTCAACTGCCGGAGGTGCAGGGATCAAGCTTGCCTACAAGACTGCAATGGAAAACTTTGTTGAAGGTGGAAATAACAGAATAATTTTAGCCACCGATGGTGATTTCAATGTAGGTGCTTCCAGCAATGCAGAGATGGAAAGACTAATTGAGGAAAAGAGAAAAGATGGTGTGTTTTTGACTGTGTTGGGTTTCGGAATGGGCAACTACAAGGATTCAAAAATGGAAATTCTCGCGGACAAGGGGAATGGAAATTATGCCTACATCGACAACATGCGGGAAGCCAAGAAAGTGTTGGTGAATGAGTTTGGAGGAACGCTTTTCACGATTGCTAAGGATGTCAAAATTCAAGTAGAGTTTAACCCAGCGGTTGTGCAAGCTTACCGTCTCATTGGATATGAGAACCGAAAATTAAATGATGAGGACTTCAATGATGACAAAAAGGATGCGGGGGAGCTTGGAAGCGGTCATACAGTTACTGCACTTTATGAAATAATCCCGGAGGGAGTTGAAAGTGAATTTGTGAAAAACATTGACCCATTGAAGTACCAGGAAAATAATAGAACGGTTGCAACTAGTGCTGATGAATTGCTTACTGTGAAATTTCGATACAAAGAACCAGATGGAGAAAAGAGCAAACTCATTACCCAAGTAGTTAAAAATAAAGTTTCAGAAGCAGGTAATAATTTGAAATGGTCGATGGCAGTGGCTGGCTTTGGGATGTTGTTGAGAGATTCAGAATTCAAAGGGAAAATGAGTTACGCTTCAGTTTTGTCACTGGCAAGATCATCCAAGGGTAAGGATGTATTCGGATATAGAAGAGAGTTCATCGAGTTGGTAGACTTAGCAAGAAGCATGAGCCCAAGACAGTAGTTTTTTTATTTGAGTTTTTGACCAAGGCAGCTCGGATGTGAGCTGCCTTTTTTGTTAATATTGAAAGATGGAAAAGGTCAAGCTTGGAAATTCAGATCTATATGTGTCATCTATCGTATTCGGTGCCTGGGCAATTGGTGGCTGGATGTGGGGGGGAACAGACGATGATCTTGCCTTGGAAGCAATGAAAGCTGGTATTGATCTTGGGGTTACATCTATTGACACGGCTCCAGTCTATGGCTTGGGTCACAGCGAAAAAATTATTGGAAGATTGATCAAGGAAGTAGGCAGAGACAACGTTCAGGTCCTGACTAAATATGGCTGGAATTGGAAAATTAAGAGTGGGGAACCACTACTGAAAGGATCAGTACCTGGAGGAGAAATAAAGGACATTTATTCCTATGCTGGTAAGGATGGGGTTATTCAGGAAGTTGAAGATAGCCTACGAAGGCTCAACACGGATTACATCGATTTATACCAAATCCATCGACCCGATCCACTTACACCAATTGAAGAAACCATGGAGGCGATTGAAGATTTGATTCGGCAAGGAAAAGTTCGGGCGTCTGGCGTTTCAAATCATACTGTCGAGTTGATGAAACGAGCGGACAGTAAAGTTGAAGTTGCTTCTAGTCAATCTCCTTACAGTATGGTGTATCGGAAAATAGAGAAAGACATTGTGCCTCATTGTATTGAAAACAATATTGGGATTCTTGCCTACAGCCCGTTGCAACGAGGACTTTTAACTGGCAAGGTAACTTCTGATTATAAATTTAAAGAAGGTGATCATAGGGCTAATACCCGATTCTTTAAGGAGCCCAATCGAACTAGGATCAATGAATTTTTGCAACGCATCAAACCAATAGCAGATGGTCACAATGCTTCACTTGGCCAGTTGGTCATCAATTGGACGTTGCATCGACCGGGGATTACAGCTGCACTGGTTGGTGCGCGTGACAGAGAGCAGGCAGTGCAGAATGCACAATCCCTTGATTTCCAGTTGACCAGTGAAGAAATTGATCAAATTGGCAATGAATTGGGTGAGCTGGTTATTGAAGACTAGTTCATTCGTCCCGTAGAACATCAACAGGATTTTGCAAGACCGTTTTTAGTGTCTGATGACCAATTGTTAGTACTGAGATCAAAGTCAAAACAACCATAGCAAGAAGCACCGTTGACCAATTAAACGAAATTCGATAAGCAAATCCGTCAAGCCACAAGGACATGATGTAATAGATTATCGGAGCAGCAAGCAAAGCCGAAACACTTATTATCAAAACGAATCTTTTAGAAAACAGCATCAAAAGAGAAGGAACGGAGGCTCCCAATACTTTCCTGATGCCAATTTCCTTTAATTTTTTGTTGACAACGAATGCTATTAAACCGTATAGCCCGAGACAAGACAGGAAGACCGCCAATAGAGAAAACCCTGTAATCAGATGGGACAACTTCTCCTCGTTTTGATACAGTCTATTTAAATGGTCGTCCATCAATTGGATCTCCAGGGGTGCACCATTAGTGATATTTTTCCATTGCTCTTCGATTAGGTTGAGCCGACTCAGAAGGTTTCCGGGAGCCACCTCTATGTATAAATGTTCGAAATCCAGAAAAGGCAGAATAATAACAGCTGGACCAATTTCATGATGGAGCGATGAAAAGTTAAAATCCTCCATCACGCCGATTACTGTCCGCGGACCATCAATCGAAAAGAAGTTAACATTTGTGCCGATTGGATCTTCTAGCCCAAGAAATTTGGCGCATGCTTCGTTAATGATGATTGCTCCTAAGGAATCACTTGCAATTTCCCGCGAGAACGAGCGGCCTTGTGTGAGATTGATTCCGAACGTTTCCAGGAAATCATATCCTACCAGGTTACCAGAGATCTGTTTGGATTCTGAAGGATCTTCCCCAACTACCAAAATAGAATTGACAGGCCAGGGGTCTCCAACAATTCGCTCACTACGTGAGACGTTCAAAATTTGAGAATTTTGGCTAAGATTTTCTTTGAATCGATCAAAATACCGATTCATATCTTGTGGAAGTAATTTCATTGCTACAACCTGCTCACTTTCGATTCCCAATGAAGCGTTTCTGACCATTTTTAGTTGGTTATGCACAGTGAAAGTCGCTGTAATCAGTGAAATCGCGATAAAAAATTGCAGTCCAATTAAACCATTGCTCATCCGATTTGTGCCCTTGCTTGATTTGAAACCACTCTTTATCGCTTGTGCTCCATTTAGATTGGAAAGCAATAGGGATGGATAAAGGCCTGTAATGATTCCGATAGCGATGGAAATCGAGAATATGATTGGGATCGAATACAAGATTGTGAGATAGTCCAGTTCCAGATCCCAACTTAATAGCTGTTTGATTTTTGGAAATAGTAGTAGTCCGATTCCGTATGCGATAAGTGCACTAAAACATGCGATAAAAACAGATTCTAAAATTACCTGACTTATCAGCTTGGTCTTTTCGATCCCAAGAACCTTTTTAACTCCTATTTCCTTGCCCCTGGTCAGACTTATCGCAGTCGTTAGATTCACAAGGTTGAAACAAGCAATGAACAAGATCAAAACGGCAATTATTGTAAGTGCATAGATGGAACTTTTGTCTCCCATCCGAAGATGACTGGCTAAATCATCAACTAATTCGGAAGAACCCATATAGATATCATCGAGAGGTTGGACAATCGTTTTAAATGGTGTATTCCATTTCGGGAAGAGTGAGACGAACTTAGCATCCAATTTTCCCTGGAAAACCATAGGGTCTGCTTCCGGTGTGAGCTCCACATAGGTTAAAAAACCCAGCCAGCTCCAGCTTGTTAAATCAGATCGATAGCCGGATGGTATCTGATAGGTTGAAAATGAAACCAGGAAATCAAACCTTATATGCGAATTGGTTGGAATGTCATCCAAAATAGCGGTCACCTCCAGATTCATTTCTCCATTCATAAGAATGGTTCTTCCCATTGGGTCTTGATCACCAAAATATTTTTCAGCTAGTTTTTTGGTAATGACCAGTGAATTTGGTGCATCTAAAGCCGTTAGAACGTCACCTGAAATAGCCGGAAATGAAAACATTTCAAGAAAAGATGAATCGGCATAGAAGCCATAGTCCTCATAAAAAACTTTGTCTCCATTCCTTAATGTTGATCTCTGCGTGTACCTAAGCTGAGATGCCTTTAACAGTTCAGGATAATTACCCCTTATGCCTGGAGCTAGCATTGGTGGACTATTGACCATTTTGGTCTCCGTTCCGGAATTGTCCGCATATATGAAGTTGATCCTATAAATATTCTTTGTATGCTGTTGATCAAAAGAAAGTTCGTGATGCAGAAAATAGAAGATCAGTAGACAACTGACAATTGCTATACTTAAACCTGCAATATTGATCAAGGTATAGGTTTTGTTTTTGGCAAGAAATCGGAAGGGGTCCTTGATGTAACTTTTCATAATAAATGGATTGCTGCTTTGATTTTTTTTTCCGGTGGTGAATCGATTAAAAAATTTCAGTACAGTGAACCAGTAAATCAATTTGGCTTTAATTAGGCCTTTCTTTTTTACGTCTTGATAAAACTGCTCGTGTAAATCTCCGAGGATCGATTCCCGAAGCTCATTTTTGCAGTACAAGCTAAATAGGTGATCGGCAAGTCTGGGTGGCTGTATCTTTTTCATATACCCTCCATCACTAAGTTCGGGATCGAATCCCAAAGCATCAGTCTTGATTCTTTTGATTCTTTCAAAGCTATTTTTCCGCTTTGTGTAATGATGAAATGCCGCTTTCGTCTTCCGCCTCTTGTAGCGCTTGAGTCGCCCATAGATGAAACAACCATGCCTTTTTCTTCAAGTCTGTACAGAGTAGTATGCACATTACTCAGATTGACGGAGCGGCCCATTTCTTCGATGGCGGTTTTAATAGAAAGACCATAAGCATGGTCGTGTTGCACCGCAACCAGGAGGAGTATTAATTCCTCAAATTCACCAAGCACTTTTTTCATTAGTTACTGATTTGTGTAACTAATTACGAGCTTTCAATAAAAAAGTTGGATTGAGTTGAAAATGCTAAGCCCCTAACAATGGTAGATCTTTAACCTTATGGTACCTCAACGTCATTGCAATGCATTTTTTTAGCTCCACAACTGGTATCTCATCATCCAATCCAAAAGCAATGGCTCTTGTAGTTTCGTAATTGAAGGTGTCACCGAAAACCAGCTGGAAAGTGGGGACCAGTTTGCTAGTACACTTGAAATAAAGTGCGTATTGGTCCGGTTTTTTCTCTTTCCAATCCATTCGCAAGGTGCTGCCATGCTTGGTGAGATAACTTGGCTCACCCCATTTCAAAGTCTCTTCGAGTGTATCCACTTCGTCGATTTCCTCAGCAGTCTCCAGGACTAACTTCCTCAGGTATTGCATTTTTGGCTGAACATGCTTCGGGTAGTTTCCAAACACTTCACCAACTCTTGGATCAGTTATAACTTTTAGATTATTCAAGTCTCCCACCAATCAACTATTTAACCATTTTACTAATCAACCAATACCTAATTCACCATCCTCGCCATAATCTCCTTCATCATCTTGGCAGCTAAGTAGGCTGTCATGTTATGAAAATCCTTGTCCGGATTGTATTCCACTATATCAGCCCCTATAATTTCTGCATCCACGTTCTGAATAAGATCAATCACTTGCCTGGACGTAAGTCCTCCTGGTTCATGATGCGATACTCCAGGCGCAAATGCCGGATCAAATGCATCCATATCCAAAGAGATATACAATGGATTTTTAAACGTTTGAATTTTGGAAAGATCTAATCTCTTCATCTCATGCACTTCCACATTGAATTTTTCAGCCTGTTCTTTTTGATGAGTTGTCAATGTTCTGATCCCTACTTGTACCAATTTTCTCGCCAACCCATTTTCCATAATTCTGGCGAACGGACATGCATGTGAGTATTTATCGCCTTCAAATTCATCGTACAAATCTCCGTGCGCGTCAATATGGAGAATATCCAATGCCGGATGCTTTTCATGATGCGCTTTTATGATTGGGTAGGTGATCGAATGGTCTCCTCCAAGAGTTATCAATTTACCTTCTCGTCCCAAATTCTTTTTAGTAGTTGACTCAATATCAAAATACTCCTTGATCCTAAAATCACCCTTATCCTCAATGAATAACTTAGAAATATCCGTCAGATTTTCCGTGAACATATTCGCGGAGTCGCTGTGTAACGCTTCGCGAATTAGTGGAGGAGCTTTTGCCGGACCTTGTTGAAAGGAGGATTTTTTGTCGTACTGAATTCCCTGAAGAATGATGTTATTCATTGGTACAATGTAAACAATACAAAACAAGGGGTCAACTGACCCCTCAAAATTTCAAGTTCAAGCCAAGCAAGAAATTTCTGCCTGCTTGAGGATAGTAATTGTTTTGTTGATACAGCACATCAGCCCCATAGTAATAACCCCAGGTGTACCCGTTCGACGAATATTCCTCATCCAGGATGTTATTTATTAGTAGAGAGAGACCAATATTCTTAACTCCTTTTACCTTAAAGTCATAAGATATTTGAATATCATTTGTTAAGTATGCATCAATTGCTCGATCGTCATTAGAGGTGTTATCAAGGAACTGCTTACCAACATATTTGGTCAACAATTGCAATGTCAATCCTTGGGTTGGAGAAAACCTTACGTCACTTCCACTAATCACATTCGGAGAAAAGGAGATATCTGAGTCGGAGTGCTGGATTTCGCCAAAGCTGGCAGATACAATCTCCGAAAACTGATCAATTTTGTTTTTGCTAAGTGTGAGGTTTGCTGTCCATGTGAGTTGATCAGTCAATCTATAGATTCCTGACAATTCAACCCCCATCCGGAAACTTTGTGGGACATTCGTTCGAATGGGAGCTCCAACATCATTGACTGCACCAGTGACTACCAATTGATTTTTGTAGTCCATGTAGTAATAACTTGCCTCATAGCTAAATTTTGAACCTCTTGACCGTATCCCTGCTTCGAAATTTCTCAAGGTCTCATGCTCTGGCTCAGTACCAGGGTTAGCATCAATGAAATCAGATCGAACCGGCTCACGATTTCCGATTGCATATGATGCATACGCATTGGTTGAGCTATTCAAAGTATAAGTCAATCCAACCTTGGGATTAAAAAAAGTAAAATCTGTATCAATATCATAGGAAGAACGATCACTGTCCAGACCAGCAGTTTCATAGTTGATAGTACGAATTTGAGCATCACCAAATAAATTCAATTTGTCGTTCACTTGGTAATTGATTTTTAAGAAGGTATTGAAATCCTTCTTGACACCATTTCCATCATAGTAACGGTCTCGGATATCTACGTTTCCAGCAAACTGGGCCCAGATAATCTCCCCAAAGTGATCACCATCATATTTGTTCCATGCTCCACCTAAAGATATTCCAAGGTTATCAGATCCATAATTCAATGCATACGTCAACCCGTAAAAGTGATTGTCTAGCCATCTTCGTCTGACAATATCCGAAGTGCTGATCGTTTCTGTACCAATCACAACATCTGCTAAACCATAGTTAACCAATTCATCGTTTTCACGGAATTGTTCAAAATATCCTCGTCCGCGTGTGTAGTGCAAAGCTCCTGTTAAGTCCCAATTGGCTGCTAATGTATGTGCTAGATGAAGTTGATAATGGTCTTGACGATAATTATCTACTTCATTATCGTAAGTATAATAGTTAAATGTTCTTCCGGAATTTCGAAGGTTCGCTTCAAGTTCAGGTGTACCGTACTCACCCCCGAAATCGATCAGTTCCTGGATCTCTGTATCACCACCGGTAAGACGAGCTTCCGGTGTTCCATACCAAGCCTGTTGCGTAATTTCTTGACCGCCAAACAAGACAGCTTTAATCATGGTTTTCTCACCGTATCTTCCGCCGGACAGGTAGTAGGATTTTAAATCTGCTGCAGACCGGTCGATGTATCCATCTGAAGATATCTTTGACAATCGAGCTTCAAAATTGAAGACGTCATTCATCAGTCCGGTATTGTAAACCACGTTTGTTTTCCAGGTGTTGAAGCTCCCAACCGTATTTGATGTTTCAAAAAATGGCTCTACTGATACATTAGATGATTGTAGGTTTACGGTTGCACCAAATGCAGCTGCCCCATTGGAAGATGTACCAACACCTCGTTGAATCTGGATGTTGCTGACCGATGACGAAAAATCCGGCATATTCACCCAAAAAACACCATGCGATTCAGAGTCATTCAGGGGTATCCCATTTACAGTCACGTTGATTCTGGTTGCGTCGCTTCCTCGAATTCGCATCCCGGTATAGCCAATCCCAGCACCTGCATCTGATGTCGTTACCAGTGAGGGAGAAAAATTCAATAAAATAGGTAAATCCTGTCCCAGGTTCCTTGACTTAAGTTCTTTCGGCGTAATCTCTGAATAAGTCGTTGGCGTTTTTTCATTTGCACGAGTGGCATAAACAATTACATCATCAAGCTTTCTGGTCTTGAGACTGTCTTGTGAAAGCACACCGAATGATAGCACGATTGCGCTTGCAAAAAAGAAAAGTTTCATGTTTAGAATATTTAAAATTTAACCATGAGAAGCGGGGACTTCCCACAATTGTTATCATACATCGGTCAAATTGACCGTCCCTACGCCGGCATTATCCGGATCAGGTTCTCGGGTATGATCTCAGCCGCTTATCGGCACCCCTGTTTTTGATTGATGCAAATGTAATAATAGTTGAGTTGAAACTAGAGTTAGGAGTGGAGGTGTCATCACCGTGCTTGACACGGTATCTTCGGTTCTAAGAGAAAGATGCCTGATCTAGTCAGGCATGACAGAGTAAAACTGTGCTAAACTCAAACTCTTTATGTGAGGTTTACTTTCGAAAAAACCTGTCTAATGAGTCAATCGCAGATCTTTTTCGCTCACTTTCATACCCAGAAACGACCGCATATGGCAAATTTCTGTCTTGCAAATACTTGTTGTAGATATCAAAAAAGTGCTCTCTCATGTGTGGATGTTCTCGCTGTGGATCAGGTTTCCAAAGCAAATCGATATCGTTGAGGAGGTGATAATCGTACTTTCTTGACTTCAATTGCTCTTCAATCCAGGGATTGGTTTCACCATACTTGTGATCACTCCAGATTTTGATAACAATCAAATTGGTGTCGCAAAAAAGGAAGCCCTTAGCATAATGTGATTTCTCATCTTCCCAAGCTAATTGACCCTTGGCAATCTCAAGAAGATCATCTTGTTCGTATTCTCTGTCCAGTCGATCCAGGTAAAACCTCGCATATTCGGGGACCCACTCCGTTTGGTAATGTTGGGCAAGTTGCTGTGCTAATTCACTCTTTCCTGTAGACTCAGGACCAATAATTGCAATTCTTTTGAGGCTGGTTTCCATTTAAGCCAAAGATTAGTCAATATCTCCAGTAGTTGGCCTGATGTTGACATCAGTTTTGTTGTCTCCCTCAAGAATTTTTTGGCGCCACGAAATAAGTCCGAGAACAGCGATATAACCAAATACAATGAACTGAAAACTGGTAAAAGGAAGCTCCTTATAGATATAGAGCGGAATAGAAGAAATGTTTGTCCCAATCCAGAAATACCAATGTTCAATTTTTTTCTGAGCCATTAAGTACATGGCAGTAATGGCGAAAGAGGTCGTTAGCGCATCCCAGGCTGGAACATCGCTATCTGTGTTTTGGGAAAGCAGTATCCACAACAAAAAGAAAGCTGCCAGCATAATGGAAACATTAAAAATATTTCCTTTTTTAGTGCTACTGGTGATAGGAATCTGATCCGCACCAACTTTTGTGTGTTTCCAATTGTACCATCCATAAATACTCATCAATAGGTAATAAGCATTAATTCCTGTATCTGCATAGAGTTTGTATTGATAGGTGATGAAAATGTAAAGAACCACGCTGATTATACCGAAAGGGTAAACCAGGATCTTTTCTTGTTTACTAAACCAAACACTGGCAATTCCAGTGATTACAGCCAGGAACTCTATCGCGGTAGTGTCCAAAAGCTGGTCTAAAAAAGCATTCCACATTTCCATGTCTGTAAAAATATTCTTTTCAATAGTACTTTATCTATCGAATCCACATAATTTTGCGCGGCAAATAATAGTAACGATCTCTTATTATTTGCCATGACAACAAACGATAAATTCCTATTTGAGGCACTTACCTACGACGATGTGCTTCTTCTTCCCGGCTATTCTGAGGTACTTCCTAGGGACACTGATACCACAGCGCAGATCACAAGAAATATTCGCTTGAATATTCCATTGGTTTCAGCTGCCATGGATACAGTGACTGAAGCCAAATTAGCCATTGCGATGGCGCTTGAAGGTGGAATTGGAATTGTTCACAAAAACATGACGATCGATCAGCAGGCTGCCCAAGTTAGAAAAGTGAAACGATCGCAAAGTGGAATGATTCTGGACCCCATTACGCTGGATGTCGACAGCAAAATTGGTGATGCTGAGACGATCATGCGTGAAAATAAAATAGGTGGGATTCCGGTCGTGGACAAAGACAAGAAACTAATAGGAATCGTTACTAACCGTGATTTGAGGTTTGAAAAAGCACTGAAACGACCGGTAAAGGATATTATGACAAAGGACAACCTAATCACGGCTACTGCTGAAGTAGGGTTAGGGGAAGCTGAAGAGATCTTACAAAAGCATAAGATCGAGAAACTTCCAATTGTCGATAAAGATGGAAAGCTAACGGGTCTCATTACCTACAAGGATATTTTGAAAAACAGGGATCGACCGAATGCTTGTAAAGATGAATATGGTCGGTTAAGAGTTGGAGCTGCCGTAGGAGTCACTCCTGATATTTCCGATCGGATTCAAGCACTCCAAAAGGCTGGTGTTGACCTGGTTAGTATTGACACCGCTCACGGTCATTCAAGAGGTGTGATTGATGCGGCCAAGCAGGTAAAGAAAGAATTTCCTGACCTGGATATGATTGTTGGGAACATTGCCACTCCTGAAGCTGCAGTTGCTTTGGTAGAGGCCGGTGCTGATGCAATCAAAGTTGGAGTAGGACCTGGAAGTATTTGTACGACCAGGGTAATCGCGGGTGTGGGAGTCCCTCAACTTTCTGCAGTGTACGAATCAGCAAAGGCTGTTCAAGGAAAAGGTGTGCCAATTGTTGCAGATGGAGGAATTCGCTTCTCTGGTGATATTGTGAAAGCCATTGCCGGTGGTGCGCATACAGTTATGATCGGATCACTACTTGCCGGAACGGAAGAAGCCCCCGGAGAGGTGATTCTCTACGAAGGAAGAAAATTCAAGTCATACAGGGGGATGGGCTCCGTTGAGGCCATGGAAGAAGGATCGAAAGATCGATATTTCCAGGATGCTGAGGATGATATTAAAAAACTGGTTCCGGAAGGAATCGTCGGACGTGTACCATTCAAAGGGTCTGTTTCAGAGGTGCTCTATCAAATGACTGGAGGCCTGAAAGCTGGTATGGGATATTGCGGAGCTGGAACAATTGAAGATCTCCACAAAGCAAAATTTGTTAAGATTTCAGGCGCAGGAGTAGCAGAAAGCCATCCACATGATATTCATATTACAAGGGAGGCACCGAATTATAGTAGGAAGTAACCTAGTATTTAGTAGAAAGTAGTTAGTAGCCAGACTTTCTTAATACTTCATCAATTCCATGAAGGATTAGCTTGACCTCTAGAATGTATCTTTTTTTTCTGTGTCTTTCAGAGTTTGACGTAAGCAATTGGAAGCCAGTGACTCTGACAGATAGAAAGTAGAAAATCTTGCCCCATAGATTAATTCTAAACGCTCTTGAATCATACAGAAAAAGTTTTGATAGAAAGGGGTGTAAATCGGCTAATCCGAATTTGAGACCTATTTCCTTTGCCAAAATGATTTTATCGTGAAATTCTAAGAAGTTATCAGTGGTCTTTGAGTACAGGACTGAATCTCCCAATGAAATTGTTTCTTGAATGAACCCTCTAAACTCTGAAGGGCTCATTGCAGATTAGCTACAATAGTCTCTCCACCCTTCGTCAAATCACCAATTTTTACCTTGATTTCCGAATTTAATGGCAGAAAAAGGTCCACCCTGCTTCCAAATCGGATGAATCCGACAGATGATCCCTGGTTCACAGGATCCCCAACTTTTGGATAAAAAGCAATTCTCCGGGCTACTGCCCCTGCTATTTGTCGCATGAGAATTTCCACACCATTTTCTAGTTTGTATCCGATAGACGTACGTTCATTATCCGTGCTTGATTTGGGATGCCATGCTACAAGGAATTTCCCTGGATGATATTGGAAGAAATTGATTTTTCCTTTAACCGGACTTCTATTCACATGTACATTCAATGGAGACATAAAAATGGAAACCTGTATCCGGTCGTCTTTTAAAACCTCACCTTCATATACACGCTCAATCACCACAACTTTTCCTTCGGCAGGCGCATAAACTAAGCCTTCTTTCTCAGGTGTTTCCACTTTTGGGTTTCGGAAAAACCGAACGATAAGAACAAAAAAGATGATAGCAGCAACCCCAAGTAAATACTGGATAATCAAGATTGGGATTAAGGAATAAAGCCCCCAGTATAGTAACCCGATTAGGATCGCAGCAATTGGAATGATCTTAAAACCCTCTTTGTGAATTCTCATACTTTTTAAGTGTCATGCTGAGGAACGAAGCATCTCTAATATAACAAAAGATCCTTCCTTCGTCAGGATGACATTCTAAATGTCAAAAGCCGCCCCTGTATTTGTAGGTCTTGGCAACCTTGTCAATTGCCACAATGTAGGCGGCGATTCTCATACTTACGTTGAAATCTTCTGCCACCTTATACACTTTATCAAAGGCCGTTTTCATGATTCGATCAGACCTTCTGCTCACACGCTCACGTGTCCAGCCGTAACCCAATCGGTTTTGTACCCATTCGAAATAGGAGACAGTCACACCTCCGGCGTTGGCCAAAATATCTGGCACGGCAAGAATTCCTTTTTCATTCAATATAGCATCCGCTTTAGCTGAGGTAGGTCCGTTTGCTCCTTCAACAATAAGCTTGGCCTTGATTTGATCAGCGTTGTGTTTAGTGATAACATCCTCTATTGCTGCTGGTACTAAGACATCTACATCAAGCAATAGCAGATCATTGGCATCCATTTTCTCTGCGCCATCAAAGCCCTCGAGGCTGCCATTATTAGCCAACCTGTATTGGTAGGCTTTGTGGATGTTGATTCCGTCTTTGTTGTAATAAGCTCCAGTCAGGTCACTGATCGCTACGACACTCACTCCGCGTTCCTCCAAAAGAGTTGCGGCCCAGGAACCAACATTTCCAAATCCCTGGATAGCACATGTCGCCTTGAATGGATTGATCTTTAATCTTTCCATTGCAGCAAGCGCTGAAATCATTACTCCACGACCCGTCGCTTCTTCCCGACCTAAGGACCCACCAAGAACGATTGGTTTTCCAGTGACTACAGAGTTGATTGTCATTCCCTGGTTACGGGAATATTGGTCCATCATCCAGGCCATTTCCCTTGGACCTGTACCCATATCTGGAGCGGGGATATCTCGGTCTTTTCCAAAAACATCGATCATGGCTTGCGTGAAAGCCCGGGTAAGTCTTTCGACTTCCCCTTCTGACATATTTCTGGGATTACACTTAATTCCGCCTTTTGCCCCTCCATATGGAATATCAACAACTGCACATTTCCAGGTCATCCAGGCAGCAAGTGCTTTCACCTCATCGATATTGACGTCCATGTCATACCGGATTCCACCTTTGGATGGGCCTAATATTGTTGAGTGAATAACGCGGTAGCCTTCAAACACTTTGATCGAACCATCATCCATGGAAACAGGTAGTGAGACAATCACTTGTTTGGCGGGTGTCTTCAATACATCATAGACTTCTTGGTCCAATCCAAGATGCTCAGCGGCAATCTCGAACCTTGACATCATTGATTCGAAGGGGTTATCTCTGTCCTTAATCGGAGCAGGTTCTATATAAGCCATTTGGGTACTAAAATGAGAGAATTTGGGGTGTGTTGTAAAATTTTGGCAAAGCTAAAACGAAATCTAATTCCTGCTAGAATAATTTCAAGAAAACTACAACAAATGGCACTGCTAAAAGCAAGCTATCAAACCTATCGAGGAACCCGCCGTGCCCGGGAATAGCAGAGCCTGAGTCCTTGATTTGCATGGATCTTTTGAAGTGAGACTCGACAAGGTCACCATAGGTACCTGCGATGACCACAATTATTGAGACAATGACCCATTCAACTAGATTGAGTCCTATGAAATAATTGCTTATGATGAGTGAAGTTGCGACAGATACAACACCGCCTCCAATACTTCCTTCCCATGATTTTTTTGGTGAAATGCGTTCGAAAAGTTTGGTTTTCCCAAATAGGATACCAGTGAAATAAGCTCCAATGTCATTTGCCCATACAAGAAATAGAAGCCCTAGTAGAATTTCGTAAGAATATTCACCACTATAGAACACAAGAATATTGATGAGAGCAAATGGAACAGCCACATAGAGAATACCTAAATAGAATAGTGCAATGTTGATGAAAGGATGCACATCATTCTTTTTGTAAAGTTTGATTAAGAAAACAAACGAGGCTAGTGGAAACAAGGCCATGTAATAGTTGGGCGCCAAAACTCCATACTCAATCAAAAAGGAAAAAATAAAGAGCAGGGCTCCAATCGCCACGCCAAGAGTCCGAATGGGAACATAACTCTGGAGACGTACTAACCGGTAAAATTCCCACATGGTCAGACATGCAATTCCCAAAAACATAAGGAAGTAAGACCATTCGTTCCACAACAAAGCTGAAATTACCAAAGCCCCGCCAACAATTGCGGAAGCTAGTCGTGGTGCCAGATCAGTGAACTTATTCAAATTTTATATCCTCCTTAATTATTCTGATTGCTCTCAAAACATTATCGGGAGCAACCATTACTTCAAAATTTCCGAGACCATGACCTGAAATTGTTTTGTTGACTACTACCGGGTTCATATCGCGATCTTCCAATACAGCCTTTACGATCTCGATCCGGTGTTCCCGCGTGTCTACAAAAACAGATTGCCAGTTATCCATCAGCTTTTTGAATATTTTCTGTGAAAAACTCTCAGCGATATTACACAAACCACTGCAAACACCAAGACCATAGGCCATGGAGCAGACGATTCCATTTGTTCAGGTGTGATCTCAATTGTTCCTAATGTTCCCAGATAAAGAAAAAACAAGGCCAATCCATTGTTAATAAAATGCGCAACCATTGCCACACTTAAATTGCCAGACCAGTGATAAAGATATCCAAAGACAACACCTAACATCATGCGTGGTGCAAGACCATAGAATTGCATGTGGATTGCTGCGAAAGCGAATCCACTGATCCAAATCCCCAGATGTGCATTAGAAAATGCTTTGATTAGTAAATTTTGGATTAAACCCCTGAAAAGAAGCTCTTCACCAATTGCTGGGATAACACCAATAACAACGATCGCGAGAATGAAATGAAACGGAGATGTGAAATTCACCACATGCTCTGTTAGCACTTTTAATGTCTCTTCCGATTGCTTAGCCCAATCCTCGAAGCTTGAATCGGGAAAATCTACATTTAGATTCCATTCGCCAATTGCACTATTGACTACCATAAAGCTGATAGCAATTAGCATTGTCAGACCAATCATTGGCCATGAGATTTTTGGAAAAAAGTCTCTCGGAGGGAGTCTTAGAGCTACGGCAATGAATAATACAGCAACACCGATGAACATAAAAAATGAGAAAACTCCTTGCGCAATTAGAAGTAGAATGGGGTCAGTGTTGATGATCAAGGTTTCATCCGGATCTCCTTGATTTCCAAAGTACATCGTAAGAGATATGTAGCTAAGAAGCAGCAGTGCAAAAAGCCAGGCCTTCAGTAATTGACCTTTCGAAGAATGATTTCTGAATATATCCTGCATCTGCCTAACTTTGCGGGCAAATATAACCGTTCAAAGTGGTTAAAATCAGTGACATAGAATTAGGAGAGTTTCCACTATTGTTGGCACCAATGGAGGATGTAAGTGATCCTCCATTCCGGGCAGTCTGTAAGGAAAATGGGGCGGATCTGATGTACACAGAATTCATTTCTTCAGAAGGATTAATTCGTCATGCCGAGAAGAGTGTGCAGAAATTGGATATCTACGACTATGAAAGACCCATTGGCATTCAAATTTTTGGAGATAAAATTGAGTCCATGCGTGAGGCAGCTGCAATTGCTGAGGAAGCCAACCCGGAAATTGTAGACATTAACTATGGATGTCCGGTCAAGAAGGTGGCATGCAAGGGAGCTGGGGCTGGTATCTTATTGGACCTCCCAAAAATGCAGGAGATGACTGCAGAGATTGTGAAGCGGGTTGAAAAACCAGTTACCGTGAAGACACGATTGGGCTGGGATCATTCTACAATCAAGATCAAAGAAGTGGCAAAACGACTCCAGGATGTAGGCATCCAGGCGTTGACCATACACGGAAGGACCAGAAAGCAGATGTATAAAGGAGAGGCCGATTGGTCCTACATTGCAGAGGTAAAAAATGATCCCGAAATACATATTCCAATTTTTGGAAACGGAGACATCGACAGCCCTGAAAAAGCACTTGAATACAAGAATAGGTTTGGAGTAGATGGTATCATGATTGGACGAGCTGCAATTGGTTATCCCTGGATCTTCAATGAAATCAAACATTTTCTAAAGACGGGTCTGAAGCTAGATGTGCCAACCCTTGATGAGCGAGTGAAAGTTGCAATCCAACACGTCGATTTTTCTGTAGAATGGAAAGGAGAACGATTGGGTCTATTAGAGATGAGACGGCACTATACCAACTATTTCCGTGGCATCCCTAACTTTAAACCAATCAGAACTACTCTGGTAGAATCTGAATCCTATTCAGAAGTAAAAGAGACTCTTCTACAAATCCCTCAATTGTTCGGAGAGGTAGTGGCCTAGTCATTCCCTGTTTCTTACGATAAACTCTAAATTGCGCCCATGGATAAAAACAGAGCCCTGGCTTGGATCTTATTATTCGTGCTAGCACTTATTTGGGGTAGCTCCTTTATTCTAATCAAAAAGGGATTGGTTGGTCTGACTCCATACGAATTGGGGTCATTGAGAATTGTAGCAGCTACACTTTTCTTGTTGCCATCGGCAATCAAAAGATTCAAGAGTGTCGACAAGAAATCCTATCCGTTTTTGATTTCAGTTGGCTTGCTTGGAAGCCTTGTTCCCTCTTTTTTATTCGGTATCGCTCAGACTAGAATCGAAAGTTCAATTTCCGGAGTAATCAACGGGCTTACTCCAATTTTCACGATTCTTGTTGGATTGATCATTTATAAAGTGAAGCAGGAGTCCAAAGTTTTTCTTGGTATTCTGGTAGGTTTTATTGGAACCGCGATACTCATTTCTGCCGGAAAAGGAATGGTGTTTTCGGGGTTCAATGCCTATGCACTATTGGTTGTTCTGGCAACGATGTGCTATGGTACAAATCTAAACTTTGTAAAATTTCATCTTGGACATTTACATCCCGTGACTGTAACCAGCGTGTCTCTCATTTTTGTAGGACCCGCTGCAGCTATTCATCTTTTTGGATATACCGATTTTTGGTCAAAGCTGGTAACTGTTGAAGGAACAGTCTTACCTACCTTTTATGTGGTCCTATTAGGAGTGTTAGGAACAGCTATAGCACTAATTATTTTCAACAAAGTTCTTCAGATGACAGATGCATTGTTTGCTTCATCAGTGACGTACCTCATCCCCGTTATTGCTGTTATCTGGGGGGTGTTAGATGGGGAAAGCTTATATCCAATGCATTACCTCGGAATGCTTGCTGTTGGTATTGGCGTCTACATTGCTAATTCAAATCGAGCAGCCTACAAGAAAAAAGGCAATACCGCATAGACCAATAGGCTGATCAGAAAGCTCGAAATGATATTGAGCCAAACCCCTGCTCGAACCATATCTCTCATTTCCAATTCGCCAGATCCAAAAACAATGGCGTTAGGTCCTGTAGCAATCGGAAGCATAAAGGCACAAGAGGCTGCCATTGTTGCTGGGATCATCAGTAAGAATGGATGAACACCAATTGCATCCGCCAAAGCGGCAAGAACAGGAAGCATAATCGAAGCTGTTGCCACGTTTGAAGTTATTTCTGTCAGAAAATTGACTGAAAGCGTTACGATCAGGATAATGACAAAAAGAGGTAGCGCTTCTACTGAGGTAAGTTGTGCTCCAATCCATTTAGCTAATTCGGAACTTTGGAATGCAGCGGCAATAGACAAACCACCTCCAAAAAGGATAATTACTCCCCACGGAAGCCTTTCGGCTTCTTCCCAGGTTAGAAGCGGTTTTTTGGTGCTCTTGGCCGGAATAATAAACATCAAGGTTGAAGCCGCTATCGCAATCACGGTATCGTTGATCCCGGGAATGAATTGGCTTAGCAGGAATGATCTTGTGATCCATGCAAAGGCCATGGCAATAAAAACGATAGCCACTGCTTTTTCTTCCTGACTCATCCTCCCGAGTTTCGCTAATTCATTTTTAATGCTTTCTCGTCCAAGAGGCATTTCAACTTCGTTGACAGGGAATACAACTTTGGTCAACAAAAACCAGCAAATGAATAAGGTAACAAGTGCAAATGGTAATGCAAATGCCATCCATGAGGCAAACGAAAATTCTGTGCCATAAAGTTGTTTGGCTACAGAAACGAATATCGGATTTGTTGGCGTACCCACAAGTGTGGCAACACCACCAATCGAAGCAGAATAAGCAATTCCAAGTAAAAGGGATTTAAAAAAGACTTTTCCATTTTCTCCTGAAAGTGACCTCATTTCCGAAATGAGTGCTGCTGCAATAGTGACCATCATTAATGTGGTTGCTGTGTTTGAAATCCACATAGACAATAGTCC
>JANQST010000255.1 GCA_028279155.1 Cyclobacteriaceae bacterium | reverse complement strand
TTTTATTAAAAAATCACAACTATGATTAAGTCATACAAAAAGATACTTTGTTTCTTATATCTGATAATCTCATTTTCTGTTACATCACAGAAATGGGATCAAAATTTTATTGGTGCTTCTGCTACTGGGTTTTCAGGACGAGACATTATTGAATTTAATGGGGATCTCTATGTAGGCGGTGCATGGAATGCTGCTTTACAGACCTTCATCATGAAATGGGATGGCACTGATTGGTCTGCTGTTGGGACCGGGTTTGTGGAAAACACAGATACCAATGCCGGAATATATGCCCTGGAAATATTTAACGGAGAATTGTATGCTGCAGGGAGTTTTGATATCTCTATTAGCAGTACCACATATAAAGGAATTGTGAAATGGAATGGAACAACGTGGGAGGCGATCACAGATTTTCCCAATGCAGGATTCGTCTTTGTCTATGACCTGGTTGATTGGAACGGCAACATTATGATAGGTGGGAATTTTAGCGGAGTATTCGGAGGTTCTACCACCATCGAAAATATTATTGGTCATAATGGTACAAATTGGGTTGCTTTTGATGAGGGTGTCAGAAATGGTGAAGTCCGCACTATGGAGGTACATAATGGAGACCTCTACATTGCTGGTAAATTCATCAATAATGTATCTGACAATGCAGTCCTGGACAATTTTGCTGTATGGGATGGAATAAACCAGGAATGGGATAACGTGGGAGCATTTGCTTCACTTTACACCAATAATGGGTATATAGATAAGATTAAATCATTTGGTAGTAACCTATATGCATACTCGATTCGTGATGATATTTTTAATACCAACCCACAGCTGTTGAAATGGGATTTGGCCTCAACCATTACCAATATCAACATCGTTTCTGTCACACCCGATTTTTCAAGACTTGCTTCACTTTCAGATATGATCGTTTATAATGGAAACCTGGTCGTGTCTGGAAATTATTTGGATTCCCAGGTTTTTGGAAATAGCTCTCCGGTTCAAATCGAAACCTATGATGGAACCACATGGAATAAAGAACTTCCCGGAGGTGCTTCAGCAAGTGCATTGGGTGTTTTCGGAGGAAAACTAACCACGGGAGTCTATGTTATGAATGATCCGAGTGCTACGATTGAGGCGAATAAAACGGTGGCTTGTGAGAATGATCAAGTAACCTTCAGTTTCACAGAAGTATCATCAAATCCAATAACTGCTGTAAACTGGACATTTGAGGGTGGCGCTCCAGCGACCTCTTCAGCTATTAGTCCGGTGGTCACTTATGCCAACGGTGGTGACTTTGATGTCACACTTGAGGTCACCTCATCGGATGGGACGAATGAGGTAATAGCACAAAATTTCATCCACGTTAATAATGATCTTACGATAACTTCCCAGCCAGTTGATGTATCTATTTGCGATACTGAAAATGCTGTCTTTAGTGTGGGAGCTTCTGGCTCCGGTGTTCTGATCGCGTATCAGTGGCAAATGGATGATAACTCAGGCTCTGGATTTGTTGATCTGGATGATGGGGTTGTTTTAGGTGTAGCTGGTGCGAGTAATATAAGCGGATCTCAAAGTTCAACAATGACAATATCCGGAAATGGTTTGTCACAAAACAATTTGAATGGAAACAAATTCCGGTGTGTTGTTTCAAAATGTACCACCATTAATACTGATGAAGTAGTACTCACAGTTACAGAAGCTCCAGTTCTTACAGAATCAGCCAATCATGCAGCTATTTGTGTGAGTGGAGATGCCACTATTTCGCTGACGGCTACATCACCCGGAACACTGTCTTATCAATGGCAATATCGTATTGCAGGAACCAGCAGTTACTCAGATTTATCTGATACCGGTCCTTATTCAGGAACAGCAACGTCTGACCTGACCATCACAGGGGTAGACAATACACTACCCGAACTGTTTGATTCAGACAACAGTGATGGCTTGACAAGTGCGCATTTTCGATGTATCATTTCTGCTGATGGATGTACTATAAACAGCAACTTGAGTATTCTTACAATTCATGGTGCTCCCTCGATAACTGACGAACCAGATGATGTTACTGTGTGTAATTTAGGTTCAGGAGTTACCACTGCATTCTCTGTTAATTCATCGTTAAATAACCTGGCTGGATTGAATTACCAATGGCAGGTGGATGATGGTTCTGGCTTTGTAAACCTGGCTAATGATGCGATTTATGGTGGTGTAAATACAAAAACGCTTGAATTGACATCCGCCCCCTCCACATTTAATGGAAACAAGTACCGATGTGAAATTGGAGGTTGTTCATCTCCAGTATATTCCGCTGATGCACTCTTGACCATAGATGATGCTCCTGTAATAATTCAGCAGCCTGTAACTGCTAGTATCTGTGAAGGAAGCGACACTCAATTCACGGTCGAGGCAACGGGAAGTAATCTGAGTTATCAATGGCAGGAAAGGATCGGTAGCACATTCGTCGATATCACAAATAATGCTACATATTTTGCAAATGATGGAACACTTCAGATTAGCAGTGCTAGCTCCAGCCTTCACAATCGGTCCTTCAGGTGTATAGTTTCCAGTGGAAGTTGTAGTGTGAATTCAGGGGCTCCTCAGCTCCGCGTTTATGCAGAGCCGGCCATTAGTGGTGGACCGGTTGATCGTACTGCTTGCGATGGAGAATCATCGGTTACATTTACAGAATCCGCTTCTAACTTTAACAGTGCAGCTCATACGTATCAATGGCAAGAAGCTTTTGCTGGCTCGGGTATTTTTGTTGATATCACAGACGATACTAAGTTCTCAGGAATTAATGGAACCAGCTTAACTGTTTTGACACCAACTTTCTCGATGAATGGAAATCAATACCGTCTGACTGTGAAGGGTTGCGCTTCAGAGATTGCTTCTGACCCAGCAACTCTCACAGTAAATCAGCAGCCGGTGTTTAGTGCATCACCATTACCTCAGACAGTTTGTGCAGGAGAACAAGTTACGTTCAAAGCTTCAGCTATTGGAACTGGTGTAACCTATGCTTGGGAGAGGGATACTGGTGATGGAGTATTTAGCGCAGTTACTGGTTTTAGCAGTGATCCTGATTTCACTTTTATCGCAGATGCAAGTCAGGATGGCTATAAATATAAAGTTGTAGCAAAATCAGCCTCTCCTTGTGTTGGCGAAGTAGAAAGTTTTGAGGCAACGCTCACAGTGAATGAAACGGAGATTACTGGCGAATCAAATACTGCTTCTTTATGTCGCGGAGAAACGGCCATGTTTACCGTTGTAGCAACTGGTGAGTCGTTAACCTATCAATGGTTGGAGAATAACTCACCTATTGTCGATGGAGGGATATATTCAGGAGGAACAACAGGTGTGCTTACAATTACTGATGTTTCGGTAAGCTTAAGCGGATCTACGTACAGATGTGAAGTAACAGGGGCTTGTGGTACTGCCTTTTCTACCTCATTCTCAATGACCGTGAATGGTGTCGAAAAGCCTGTCATCACATTTGATGGCAATTCTTTACTCACAGTTAACAATGTCACTGGCGATGCCTATGAATGGTTTTTAGATGGAAACCTGGTGTCAACAGATGTTCAGTTTTCACCGAGTGAGGAAGGCAGTTACACAGTCATTGTTTATAGCAATGGTTGTGCAAGCGAACTTTCGGACGTATTTGAATATACAGAATCCGCACTGGGAATCGGAGATGAATATGCTATACATGTGTTCCCGAATCCAGCACAACAATATTTGAAAGTCAGAACCGAAAAGGCACTCACATTGCAACTATTCAGTCTTGATGGAAAAAGGGCACTCATTACTGAAGTAAAAGATCAACAACCAATCGATTTAAGTTCTATCGGTCGAGGACATTACATAATTCGATTACTAGATAGAAATTCATTGGTCTATTCGGGCAAGGTTCTAAAGATTAACTAAGGCAGCTCCGATATCTTTCGGGCTATTGGCATCTGTCCAGGACGGATGCCTTTTTTTGTTAAAATCATTCAGCAAGAAAAAGTGCTATTCACAAACTGATTCTGTTAGTCGCAAAATACTGGTTTGAAGCGCTATTAAACAGCAGTTTTTTTGAATATATCAATTAAGCTGAATGAAAATGAAACACTTAAAAATGTTAGCACTCACTCTAGGAGTGGCTGTTATTTCCTTTCTTTCTTCTTGCTCCAGTGATGACTCAGATGAACTTGGAGCTAATCAAATCACATTTGATGGAAAGACTTATACAATGGTTGGTGGTCTTGTTGAAGATTATGGTGCAGGAAGCCCTGCGGATAATGCTACAACCGATACTCACTACAACTATGATTTTACTGTTGCGGATGCTGCTTTTCAACAAACAACTGATGTGGATGGTGATATTGAGTTTAGAGCGAGTGATGCGACTTTTGGAATATACGTTGAATTATTCTCTCCCACTACCTCTAGCTTCGAGGTTGGTACGTTCAACTTTATTTCTGAGAGCCAGTCAGATGTGCTTACTTCTATCCAGGGAAACCATTTTTTCTCTGCAGCTGAAGCATATATTCCAACTGGGGGTGTCGATTCCGATGGTGATCCAGAATTTGATGAATTTGAAGCTACTGGAGGGACGGTGACGGTATCTGGTAATGGACCAACTGGTTTTACCATTACTTACGACCTTCAATTTGCTGGTGGAAAAACACTTACAGGTTCATACAATGCTGGGTTTGTTTTCTCCGACGAAACAGATGCAGATTGACCATTATTGAGACTAAGAACAAAAAGCGACCTGGTGTCGCTTTTTTTATGAAATTTTTCTAAGAATACGGTTGACTTCCTCCTTATAGCTTCTACTAATCGGAATGTTTTTTTCACCGATAAATACATAATCTGCATCTAGTCCAGTGATGTTTTCAATATTTACAACATAGGATCGATGGATTCTGAGGAAGGATGGGTTTTGAAGCTTATTCGAAATGTTGTTCAGGTTACCAGATAAAAAGTATTCTTTGTCAGTGGTTACAAACTTGCTATAGCTACCTTCAGCCTGAAGGTAGTTGATGTTTTCGATCGGCACCTTTTCAAATCGTTTTCCATTTTTCAAAAAAATAAATGGAGTACTCGGCACCTCACTTACCAGCACATCATTGCAATGATTGTTGAATGCCAACTCAATTGCGATAACGACATCTTTGTCGTCGTATGGCTTGGTGAGGAAGGAGGCTGGCTTAGTCTTAAATGCTCTATCAACCGTCGCTTTATCTGAATTTGCCGTGAGATAAATAACAGGGGTCTTATTTGTAAGAGAAACTTCTTCTACGAAATCAACTCCATCGTCTCCATCTTTGAGATTAATGTCTACAAGGAGTACGTCAGGTTGTGTTGTTTTTAAAGATTCGCTTGCTTCTTTTTTGTTTTTAGCAATTGCACTCACAATCATTCCCTGGTCTTCTAATATCTCACTCAGATCTTGAGCAGTTATAGGATTATCCTCGATTATCAGAACTTTGATTTTCAATTTCTTGATTGGCTGCTGGTTGTACTTAGTAGTCTTTTATTTCAATGGTTACCTGGTAGCCTTTTTCGATGTTTCTTGCTTCCATAGTACCAGACATGCTATCAAGTAAAGTATTTATGATCGAATGTCCAAATCCAGATTTAGTTTCTTTATCTGTAATTCCGCAACCATTATCTCGGACCATTATCACCAATTTTTCTTCTATTTCTCGAATTTTTATCTCAATTGATGGGAGTTTAACATTCTCAAAGGCGTACTTGATGCTATTCGTAAATAGTTCATTTAGAATTAAACCAATTGGAATTGCGGTTTCAATGCTGACTTTGCGAGCTTCAACATTTAAAGTAGTTTCTATTTCTGAACCTTTGTGAAGTGCCTTTATCAAAATGTCAAGGAGTTCTTCTGAGTATTCCTTTAGGTTGATTTTTGAGAAGTCTTCGTGTTTATATAGGTGCTCATGAATAAGGCCTATGGACTTGACTCTGTTTTTAGTTTGTGCCAGCGCATTTTTTTCTGCTTCAGTTTCGAGTCTCCGCTGTTGCATGTTTAGGAGACTTGTGATCATCTGTAGGTTATTTTTTACCCTATGATGAACCTCTTTTAGAAGTGTCTCATTTTCAAGGTTTCTCTTATCAAGATCTACAGTCCTTTCTTTTACCTGGTTCTCTAAATTTTCAGTGTATTCTTCTTGAAACTTTTTATTTATCTGAAGCTGGTCAATGAGTTTAGCCTGCGCTTCTTCTCTTGACTTTTGCATGATTCCAACCCTAACAGCGATACCAATAGCTAGTATGAAAACATCCAGCAATAGCCCTATTTGGACAAATGTATTTGTTTCGTAAGCGATTTTGAATGTGGAGGCGATCTGACCAGTCATGGTGGTTAGTAAAAGTACAAAGGCTCCAATGGTGAAAATATTGCTAACGATGGTCCTCATAATGGCAATTCGATAGAGGAAGACAATCATCAAGATCAATTCGCACGTAATCACAATCGATTTGTACCAGACCTCATGTATGATGTCATAGTGAAAGATTAAAGAGACGGACTCCACTGTAACTACGCCCCAAATAAATTTCAACCCATAACCTGTCCAACGATAGTTGAAGGGATCTTTTTCCTTCATATCGAGAAAAGATCTTGCGAATAGTGTGTAGGCGTATGACAAGGATGCTGAGAATATCCACATCCATGAAGGAGAAATTGAACGTAAGAGTGAATTTTGATTACCCCAAAGGCCGTACTGATAAGAAAAGAAAATTAGAATTGATCCGATGTAGTATGCATAATCTCGATATACCTTATCATTTCCTCTTAAAATGAAAAAAGCAGTCACTAATAAAACAAATAGAAGGGTCGTGGTAAATCCAATCTGAAAGGTGTCCTTACTGAATTTTCTTGTCAAAAAATCTTCAACACTTGAGACTGATATTGTGAAATTGCCTGGATCTTTTGAGTCATGAAATGGATAAAATAGATAAAAAATGGACGCTTCTGTAGAAGGTTCTATTTGAGCATAGTTTCCAATTTCAATAAGCTCCATTTTCGAATTATAGAAATGGATGTTTTGCATGTACCAATTTCCACCTTGAATGACATACTTCTCCTCTGGTGCTCCAAGAATGCTGACCTTAGCCCAGTAAGATTTCCCAATTTGGAATGTAGATAAGCTGTCGAGTGGTGTCCACGATTCTGGTAAATCTGAAGAATTACCCTGTGAAATGTGGATGTCTACGACAGCCGGTTCGACAAATGCTAAAACAAATGCGACGAAATATGAAAGCATTGATCTAAAGATAGGTTAAGTGTTGGAGTTTGGTTATTAGATATAAAATTGTTGGCTTCAGAATTTTATCAATGGAGTTGCTCTGCTATCAAAATAGGAATTGATTGTGCGATACGATGGAATGAATTAGCTTGAATTAATTGATAATTCTTATAGGATACGCTAACATTGGTGCATGCCGATCATTCACGAATCCGGATACCGAAGGCGACCATGGTATTTCTTCAATCGTCATCTTGAGACCATATTACCATCAATTTTCAACAAGGTTGATGGAGTAAAGTATGAGCGTGAACGTTTAGAGCTACGAGATGGCGACTTTCTGGATTTAGATTGGATCAAGGAAAAAAACAATCGATTGATGATTATCGGTCACGGGTTGGAGGGGAGTACAGAAAGGCACTATATTCAGCGTCCAGCTAAATATTTTTCACAACGTGATTGGGATATTCTAGCATGGAACAGTCGGGGATGCGGGGGAGAGATAAACAGACTTGCCCGGTCTTATCATCATGGAGAAACAGGTGATCTTTCCTTTGTAATTGATCATGCAATACAATCAAAAAAATATGAGAGTGTTGTGCTGTTAGGTATTTCTATGGGTGGGTGTCAGGCAGTGAAGTATTTTGGAGAGTATGAAACTGATGAACGATTACTGGGAGCTTTTACAGTTTCGGTTTCTTGCAGTTTAAAAGACACTTCAGATGCTGCAGAAAATAACCTGAGAGGTTTTTATGCGAAGGTTTTTTTGAAAAAAATTAAGGAGAACATTGAAGAGAAAGCCAAGATGCATCCAGAACTTAGAAATGTAGACTTAACCTCTATAAATACTTTTGATGAGTTGCATGAGCAGACTACATTGAAGTTGTATGATTTCGAAAGTATCGAAGACTTCTATGAAAGTTCATCTTGCGGGAACTATATAGAGAATATTAAGAAACCTGTTTTTATCCTTAATGCTAAGAATGATCCATTGTTGGGCCCCGATTGTTTTCCTTACAATCAAGTGGAGGACCACCCATATGTCTACCTGGAAACACCCAGATATGGAGGACATGTTGGATTTACTATCCCCGGTAAGGAGTACTCGTATATTGAACTAAGCGCAGAAAAATTCTTTGACCAGGTTATTTTTCAGCAAGCGCCTTCTCAAACTTCAGAGAAGCAGAGTTGATGCAGTATCGCAATCCTGTAGGTCTGGGGCCATCTGGGAAAACGTGACCCAAGTGTCCGTCGCATCGAGCACACAATACTTCTGTTCTCACCATTCCATAAGAGCGATCGTCTTCCTCAGCAACATTCACATCATTGATTGGCTGATAAAACGAAGGCCATCCCGATCCTGATTTAAACTTAGTGTTGGATTCGAAGAGTGGAAGTGAGCAGGCAGCGCATACATATGTACCTTCATCCTTGTTATTTAGAAGAGGTCCTGTAAAGGCACGCTCAGTTCCCTTTTCTCGTAATACATAGTATTCAAATTCCGTTAACTGAGCTTTCCATTCAGCTTCGGATTTTTCAATCTTTTCGACATTGGACGTTTTAGAAACTGGAGCTGGTTTTGTGCTCTTTTCTTGTTGTGCACAAGCAGTTAAAGAAATAACAAAAACGGATAGTACTACTAGATTTTTCATACTACAAATAACGAAAATGTGGGGGAAACCAGTTCAGTTGAAGGCGCAAATGGTCATATGCTTGACCATTGTTCACCCGATGTGTCAACATGCCGATATTACGTACGTTCCGAGCTGATCCATTTTGTAACAGAAGGTGGTTGATAATTGTCCATTTTTTGCAATAATCCATCAATCGTATCGTCCAAAAGGACCATTTCTCGGTTCACAGGTTTAAGCAATTCATTGCTTACCATTACCTCAAACTGCTCAACCAATGCATCATAGAATCCAACAACGTTTAATAGTCCCATCGGTTTAGAATGTAGGCCTAGTTGACCCCAGGTAAGAATTTCGAAGAATTCCTCCATCGTGCCGAAACCACCCGGAAGTGTAATAATCCCATCCGAAAGCTCATGCATTTTTGTCTTTCGTTCATGCATGGTATCAACTTCAATCAGTTTCGTTAGTGATTCATGCGCTACTTCTTTGCTTCTTAGAAAACCAGGAATTACTCCGTAAACCTCTCCACCGTTATTGAGTGCACCTTCAGCTACCTTTCCCATCAACCCAATCTTTGCTCCCCCATAAACTACTCGAATATTACGTTCAGCTAAAGCTTTTCCTAACGCATATGCACTATCAAGATAGATAGGCTTAGATCCATCACTAGAGGCACAAAAAACAGAGATACTTTTCATTGCTAATTGAGTCTATCAACTACCATTTGAGAGACACGTTCACCAATAGCTAGAGAGGAGGTAGCCGCAGGTGAAGGCGCGTTACCTATGTTAATGAATTTATCATGTTCTACAACAAGGAAATCATCAATAAGTCCACCTTTTCGATCACATGCTTGAGCACGTACTCCGGAACCTCCTTTAACTAAGTCCTTTTTCTGGATTTCCGGAATCAGCTCCTGAAGCGCCCGGGTGAAAGCCGCTTTTGAGTAGGAACGATACATTTCTCCCATGCCTGTTCGCCAGTATTTCCGGGCCACTCTCAAAAATCCAGGGTAAAATAACGTACTTAACAAATCCTTTATGTTGACCTGTGATTTCTTGTAACCTTCTCTTGCGAAAGCTAAAACTGCATTTGGTCCTGCTTCTATTCCACCATCAATGTGACGTGTGAAATGGACACCTAAAAATGGAAAGCTTGGATCAGGAACAGGATAGATTAGGTTTTTTACCAGGAATTCTTTTTCGGGCTTGATCTTGTAATATTCACCTCGGAAGGGTACGATTTTATAATCGATTTTGGCACCTGTAAGTTTTGCTATTTTGTCAGAGTAAAGCCCTGAACAATTGACAACTAAACGTGTCGTAAGCCGCTGATTTTCAGTATGAACATGGATAAATCCCTTTTCCTCTTCAAATTTGATCAGCTTATTGGATGAATGGATTTCTCCTCCAAAATGTTTGAATTTTTCAGCGTACTTGTCCGCAACAAGTTTGTAATCAATAATACCGGTTTGAGGGACAAAAATTCCAGCGATTCCGGCTACATGTGGCTCGTATTCCTTAAGGGCTTCAGGTCGGAGCTTTTTCATATCCGTTAAACCATTAGCTACTCCACGTTCATAAAGAGTTTTTAAAGCACCCATTTGACTTTTGTTGGTAGCCACCACGATTTTGCCGCATAGCTCATAAGGGATTTCCTCTTCATTACAGAAGTCAAGAAGCAGGTTGTACCCATCAACACAATTTTTGGCCTTGTAACTTCCAGGTTTGTAGTAAAGTCCGGAGTGTATAACACCACTGTTATGCCCGGTTTGGTGTTGCGCAATTGTTCGTTCCTTTTCGACAATTGCGACTTTGTAGGTTGGGTTTTTCTCCTTGATTTTCAACGCAGAGGCCAGTCCTACAATTCCTCCGCCAATAACAACAACGTTATACATATGGTGATTACAAGCGAGCGCAAATATCCACTCTTGATTCGTCAGAAGAAAGGATAGGACAAGAAAAATAGAGATGTAAAGAGAAAGAGAGTAACGCTATTTGTTACGTCACTTCGAACGTAGTGAGAAATCTCCTGAATTGCTGAACGAAATTACTACAGGTAGATTTTTCACTGCGTTTCGAAATGACAGCCTTGAATTCTAATTACTTACTAGTCATCCAATTTTACCGCATCAATACTGGCTTCTTTCACCTTTTGGTTGAATTCTGCAATTCTTGAATCAAAGATCTCCTTGAGCTTATTCAATTGCTCGTCAATCTTACCGGTAACCTCTTCATAAAATTCAATTGCTGAGTCAGTGGGCC
>JANQST010000220.1 GCA_028279155.1 Cyclobacteriaceae bacterium | reverse complement strand
GGGTCTTGATAATCAAAAGAGGGAAATCGTATTGAGCTAAGTTTTGAACATTATCAATCCCAAGCTCTCCTAAACGAATGCGGTGAAGCTGACTCATACCTTCAATGCATTCTAAATTAAAATTCTTGGCTGCATGCTTTCCATCCGATGGAAAAATTTTTACTTTTTCCAGTAGCAACCTGAATCCTTTGTCTGGAAAAACTCCAGTTAAAAAAGCAATAACAATAAGCGTTTCGCCGCTAATTAGTTCCACAGAACCACCGATAAGAAAATGCGATAGCATAATTGCCACAATGGCTGATAACATCATTCGTATTCCTACAGAAAAGAAGTTGCCTGGTGTAAGGTCTACAGTGGCATATCTTCTATAAACATACTGTGCCGAACTAATAAACGATCCTAGCACCGCATAAGCTACAACAGAAACATTCCTTTTTTCTACATAAAGCGACGGATCGCTTTCCCAGAACAAACTACCAGACCACAATACACTCCTCACAGTATCGATTTTTTCAAATAGATTCCATCCAAGAAATGCTAGATACATTCCAAGAAATGTTATGAGCGTCACAAACAAAAGTGGGAGCACATAATCTGATACAGGAAACTCTTTTTCTATGCTATCCTTAAAACTAAAATTGTACTCATTGGTGAGCTTGATTTTCTCTTCAAGTAGCTCTAATTGCTCTTGTTTTCTAGCCAATCGGAACTTGAAAAAAGAAATTGTAACCAATGGGAAATAAGCTGTTAACGCCAGGGTAGCTATAACTTCGATAATGGTTGATGGAGCCATAGGGAGATGTGAACAATTCAAATATAGATAATTAGCTTGTACTGGTCTTGTGTTCTCAGACTTCATGCTTATTACAAGATCGTGTTACATTTGTTGAACCTGAAAACCTTCTCCTATGAAACTAATTACCAATTTGCTATCTCTCATATTAATTGCATCGATCATTTCATGTAACTCTCAATCCAATGAAGTAGATGTTCTTATAAAAGGAGGGAAAATAATTGATGGAAATAACCAGGAATCCTTTGTAGGAGATATTGCTATTTCAGCTGATTCTATACTATTTATAGGAGATGCTGATGCTGCCAATATTAAAGCGAAGAATGAAGTAGATGCCTCGGGTCTGACAGTTAGCCCTGGGTTTATTGATCCGCATACTCATGCGCTAGGAGATCTTGAAAGCAAGGAAAGAAAGAAGAACATCAACTATTTGACACAGGGAGTTACCACTGTTTTCGTGGGGAATGATGGTCGTGGACCCTACCAGATTGACAAAATTGCCAAAAAGCTTACCTCAGCAGGAGTAGGAACAAACGTTGCCTTTTTTGTAGGACATGGCACTGCTCGATTGGAAGTATTGGGAACAAAAGATGTCGCTCCAAATGAAAAAGAAATGGATGAAATGAAATCCATCGTTCGGCAGGGAATGGAAGAAGGAGCGTTTGGCCTTTCAACGGGATTGTATTATTCACCTGGTAGCTTTTCTACTACTGAAGAAGTTATTGAGCTTACCAAGGAAATTGTTCCATTCAATGGAGTTTATGAAAGCCATATAAGAGATGAAAGCTCCTACAATATCGGATTGATCAATTCCGTCAAAGAGACCATCAGAATAGGTGAAGAGTCAGGAGCACCAGTACATTTTTCGCACATCAAAGCACTGGGAGTAGATGTTTGGGGTAAAAGTGTAGAAGTAATTCAGTTGGTAGAAGAAGCTCAATCAAGAGGTATTAAGGTGACTGGGGACCAGTACCCATGGAAGGCTTCCGGTACAAGCATTCGAGGCGCATTGGTCAATCGGTGGGTGTCAGAAGGGGGAAACGATCAATACAAAAAGCGAATCAATGATGAAGAATTGCTACCGAAAATTAGAGATGAAGTTAAGGAAAACATTAGAAGAAGAGGCGGAGCTGAGTCATTACTTATTTCGGCAGGTGCCAAGGACGAAAGTATGATTGGGAAAACACTAGCGGAGATTTCCGATCAAATGGGTTTAGATGCTGTTGAAACTGCCCTGGCCATTGAAAGAAATGACGGAGCAAATGTAGCTTCCTTTAACATGAATGAGGAAGACATCATTAATTTCATGAAGCAGGATTGGATCATGACAAGTTCGGATGGATCCACAGGGCATCCTAGAAAATTTGCCAGCTTCCCCGAAAAGTATCAACGATATGTGAAAGAGAACCCTGTTCTTACATTGGTGAATTTCATTTATAAAAGTAGTGCATTAACTGCATCAACTTTTGGAATAGAAAGGAGAGGAAGCATCGAAGTTGGCAACTTTGCTGATATAATCATTTTCAGTGAAGAAGACTACAAACCTCGTGCTAATTTCTCCGAGCCTCGATTACTCTCAGAAGGAGTAAGGTATGTTTTTGTGAACGGTGAATTGGCGATTGAAAAAGGCGAGCCTACAGTAGAGCTTAGTGGGAGAGTTCTTAGGAAAAAGAAATAAAAAGACTGCTCTTTTTGAACAGCCTTCTCATTTCAAACCATAGTCTTTTACGATCCAGGAAATCCAGCGCTAGCCATTACTTCCTTGATTTGATCCGTGTGTCTCTTTGTATGTCCGGACATGAATAGGACTACTTGATACGCATCAACCTTTCCAAAAGGAAAATCGAAATACCTGTTTCGAAGATCATCTTCGGAAGATTTAACATACTTCATGTTTGCTTTTCTTTTGTTCTTAAACTCAGCCAGGGAGCCTTTGTAATCACCGTATTTACCCGTCGGTTCAAACTCTGTTCGTGTTTTTACTTTTTGTTCTCGGCTTTCAATGAGACCTAATACCTGGTCATCAGACATTTTCACCTCAGAGCGAAGTGATGGATCGGGGTCATTCTTCAATGTCATCTGAACAATTCCAAAAATGTTGTTTTCAGAAATTGCGATGTGCTCAACACAATTCGCTATAGACCATGCATCATCAGAAGGTTTATAATTAAGTTGTTCTTCAGAAAGGCCTTTTACAGTTTTTAATAATTCAGCATTTGTTTTTTTGAGGTGATCAATAGCCTTGCTACGTTCCTCGTCACTAAGAGTAGTTTGAGCAATTGCCAGGCCTCCAATCAAGGCAACGCCGATAATA
>JANQST010000196.1 GCA_028279155.1 Cyclobacteriaceae bacterium | reverse complement strand
ATCAAGTCCGTCATCTCCACAGTTCTTCAAGGCAATTGAACAGCTTTACGCAGTTGCTTACAACATCAAATTTCTTTGTAAATCTGAAGACTTAGATTTTGTTGTTCCAAAAATGGAGGGTTTTTGGTGGATAGATGGTGGCTTGGAAGCGCAACACAAATTCACCCAAACTCCTGAAAATGAATGGAATTGGAAGATAGTCATTCGAATGCCAGATTTCGTTGAAGGCGATCATTTCTATCGGGCTGTTCAAAAAGTAAAGGCCAAAAAACCTAAGCTAATAGTCGATGATGAAGTAAAGTTCGAATTAATCAATGAAGGCAAATGTGTTCAGATTCTACACCATGGAAGCTACAATGAGGAAGAGCCTACCATAATGAAAATGATGGCCTTCATTCAAAACCAAGGGTTGACTGTAACGGATTACCATCACGAAATATATTTGAGTGATCCAAGGAAAACTCCGGAAACCAAATTAAAGACGATACTTAGGTATGCTGTAAAATGAAAATTGGAAAAATATGAATAAGAATATTTTAGGGCTGAGAACAGTCATCTACAGGGTTTCAAATTTGGAAGATGCAAAAAAATGGTACACCGACGTGTTCGGTAAAGGTCCATATTTTGATGAACCATTCTACATCGGATTCGAGATCGCGGGTTATGAATTGGGGTTAATTCCTGATGATACTTCAAATGAGAACAAGACTGACAACATCGAAACCTATTGGGGAGTAACTGATATAAAATCAGAGCACCAACGTTTCATTGATCATGGAGCAACAGAGCACACGGCTATCCAAAATGTGGGAGGTGAGCTTTTGGTCTCAACGCTTAAAGACCCTTGGGGGAATGTGATCGGTCTTATTTATAACCCTTACTTTAAGCTACCTTGAGTTTAATCGAAGATTTTACTCTGGGATTGGAAGGACAACAAAAAGCAATTATAACCTATCTCCATCACAGGATTACAGATCATCATGGGCTAATGATCAAGATGAATTATGAAATTCCAATGTACTATCAGAAATCATGGGTTTGTTACCTGAATCCAATAAAAAAAGATGGTGTAGAGTTAGCCTTCATTAAAGGGCATAGGCTATCAAATGAGCAAGGAATACTTTCAATGAAAAACAGGAAATTGGTAGCAGGAATAGATCTTTTTGATGTTACCGATATCCCAATTAAACAAATTGATGAGATCATCCAGGAAGCAATAATCCTGGATGATCTTTATAAGAAATAGTCTACAACTTTCTAATATACTTCTCCAATTCCAAATTTTTTATCAATTGATAATAGATGTGATTGTGATAATCAACGGATAAGAATTATCTTTCTAAGCCAGAAAGATTTACAAAGTTCACAAAGTTGGAGAACACCTTATCATCAGTTAATTCTAAAATTCAGTCACTGCTAGACGAAGCATATGACTCGAGAATTAATGATTTGGGAACTAGCTTGAAATTGGCCAACCAGGCTTTGGAGTTGAGTAAGGAAGCTGCTAGTAATCACTACACAGGTAAGAGTCTTAGTCAACTTTCTTTGTACCACATGATCGTTGGGGATTTTGATTTGGCTATAAACATAGCAGAAGAAGCGATCACTTACTTTAATGAGGTTGGCGATGAACGTGGAATCGCTGATGCCAAATACAATATAGCAGGTGCTCTTTATAAAACTGACAATTTTAACCTAGGTCTTACTTATCTTATAGATTGTCTTACAACCTATAGGAAATACGGAGACCACCACAACCTGGCACGAGTACATAAATCAATGGGCACTATCTACGAATACTTTGGAGACGAAAAGAGTGCTATCCAATCGTACGAAGAGGCAATCAAGGCAGGCGAAGAGATTGATGATCTCAACCTTCAATCCAATGCCTTTAATCCACTTTCTGGTATTTATTTGAATCAAGGGAAAATCGATGACGCCAGTGAATTAATAGAAAAGTCGATAGAGCTTAAAAAGGAAACAAAGGACATTCGGGGTTTGGCATTTGCTCTTTACGGTAGAGGAAAGGTGTACACAAAAACAGGAGAATTTCAGAAAGCCGAAAAAGACTTTCTAGAATCCATTCGTATCCATGAAGAAATGGGTGAAAAACTAGGCCATGCTATGTGTTACCATAAGTTAGGTGCACTATACATAGAAATGGACAAGTTGGGTGACGCAAGAGATATCCTGATAAAAGCACTTCAATACAGCAACAAGCACAAGATCATTTTGATAAAATTCAAAGCAAACTTGTTGTTGCATGAAATTGCAAAGCGAGAGAAAGACTTTGAATTGGCACTTAAGTACCTAACCCAATACATTGAAGAAAAGGAGAGTGTAATCAATGACAAGACCGCTAAGGTGATTGAAAGCTATGAGGTAATAAAAAAAGTTCAGGAACTTGAAAGAGAAGCCATTTCTCAAAAAGACAAAGCAGATCTAATCGAAAAGAAAAATCTTGAGTTAGACTCTTTTTTCTATCGAATTTCTCACGACTTGAAGGGGCCAATTACAGCCATGATGAGCTTGAATTATTTGGCCAGCGAGGATGTGAAGGACAAGACCGCCCAGAAATATTTTGATGAATATACAAACCAGGCTAAACGTATCAACAATATCCTCGATGAGTTGATGAACCTTACCAAAATGGTTTACGGATCAGAGTCTAAAAGTGAAATAGATTTTGAGCAACTCACCTACGACTGCATTGCTTCCTATAAACACCTTCCAAATTTTGAGAAAGTTAAATTCAATGTTGAAATAGAAGAAAATATTCTATTCAAAGCAGAATGGGCATTGGTGAACACCATTATTCAAAACCTAATTGAGAATGGGATTAAATACGCCAAACTTGAAAAAAATGAACCTCAGATTAATATTTCAATTACAGATCAGAATAAAGTAATCCAGATAAGCATCTCCGACAATGGTATTGGGATGTCAGAGGAAGCACAGTCAAAAATATTCAAGATGTTCTATCGGGCGAATAGAAAAATCGAAGGAACAGGTCTAGGACTTCACATTGTTAATCGTGCTATTGAAAAACTCAATGGGAGAGTAGAGCTAGAAAGCGAACTAGACTCCGGATCTACTTTTCATGTTTTTCTTCCTAAAGAATAAGATTTGAAAGTTCATTTTGTAAAGAACTACCTCCATCCTGATTGTACCATTTCTGCAATTCTACCTGAAACTCTTTGTAAGGAATTCTGTTTTCAGAATTTTTCCATACATCATAAAGTTCTTGCGCAGGCTCTGGTCTTGGGCCCCAAGTGAATTGAACTTGATTGTTAGAATCTAAAACAATAAGCTTTGGAATAGACCTTCCTCCTCTCGTTAGAAATTCATCCATTAACTCCGTGTTCTCATCTCTTAACACTAATCTTAGGTTAATATTGGAATTGAGTCTGGCGAGTT
>JANQST010000172.1 GCA_028279155.1 Cyclobacteriaceae bacterium | reverse complement strand
GAAGTCAACTTCTTCGTCCAATTGAGCCTTTGTCTTGCTGGCAGTCCCACTTCTCATGAGTTGTCCCACCATTGATAAGTAACCTACTTTTTCATTTTCAACTAACGGATCTCTATCTAAAATAAGTGAGTAAGCGACACGGGGTATCTTGTTGTTTTCAACCACAATAACCGTAAGTCCATTCTTCAATTCGAACTTTTCGTATTCACCGATCTTGATTTCTTTGGCCGGTGCGGGCGCAGGTTTCTTTGATCTATCCAATTGAGATAGAGCAGAGAAAGAAACAAGCAGAAGCGCTATTAGTATATAATTCTTTTTCATTTCCTTATTAGTTATTGAGGTTTTGGTAACCAGTGAAGCACGACCCTGTTGCTATCTTTTAGATATTTTTTGGCCACATTTTGAACATCCTGTGGTGTCACAGCAAGAAACTTTTGAAGTTCCGTATTGATCAAATTTGTATTACCCCTTATCAGGTAATAGTTTGCTAATGAGCCAGCAATACCTGCCATAGACGAGTTGCCGCTGATGAAATTATTTTCCACCTGATTCAATACTTTCTGAAATTCTCTATCAGGAACCAATTCATTTTTCATGCGATCAATTTCTCCTTGCATGGCATCCTCAACATCTACAAGACTCACACCTGCATTTGCAACTCCAAATGCCATAGATATCCCCGGATCTTCACTTGCAAGATCAAATGCTCCAGCAAAAACTGCCAACTGCGTTTCGTCCACCAGTTTTTTATTCATCCTGGAGCTTTGTCCGTTGGCCAGAATCAAATTCAACATGTTCATTGCATAGTAATCATCGGTTCCTATTGCTGGAATGTGATACGCCATTACCAATGCTGGCAGCTGTACATTGTCATAGACCGTATCTACAACTTCCATTTTTTGCTCCGGCTCAACAATTTTCTGTCTGGAGATTTCAGGCCCTTTCTCAAATTCCCCAAAATACAGTTCCACCAATTTTTTGGTTTCTTCTATATTAATATCTCCTGCGATAGATAGAACTGCATTGTTGGGCACATAAAATTTATTTTTAAACGCTTCGAAATCCGCAACTGTGGCTCGGTCCAGATCTGCCATTGAACCGATAACAGGCCATCTGTAATTATGCTCTTTAAATGACCTGACTAAAATTTCTTCAATCAGTGTTCCATACGGCTGATTATCGTTTCTAAGCCTTCTTTCTTCCTTGACAACCTCACGTTGTGTTTCGACAACTCCTGTGTCGACAATCATGTTGAACATTCGCTCCGACTCCAGCCAAAGTCCTAATTCCAGCTGATTGGATGGTAATAGCTCATAATAGTAGGTTCGGTCAAAATTGGTGGTGGCGTTTCTTGTTCCTCCTGCATCAGACACATAATCAGTGAATCCACCAACAGGGATATTCTCAGATTTCCTTGAAGCCACATGTTCAAAGAAGTGAGCAAATCCTGTTTTGCCCACTTCCTCATCTTTGGAGCCTACATGGTAGGCGGAAGAAACAGCCACAATTGGAGTTGAATTATCCTGATGAAGGATGACATGAAGGCCATTGGGTAAATCGTACTCCTCAAATTCTATCTTCCTTTCCTGGGCATTGGATGCCAGGAAGGCCATAGAAATAAAAAGAACTAATAATTTTCTCATTGATAAAAATGGTTACTTTTTAAAAAATTAATCGATGGATCAATGGTCGTTGATCAAGCCAATCGGTTCATGATTTCTTTGACATGTTCCTGACTCAGCCTTGGACCAAATTTGCTAACAACAGTCGAACTCGCC
>JANQST010000136.1 GCA_028279155.1 Cyclobacteriaceae bacterium | reverse complement strand
TGACTGGCTATCCGACTTTGCGTACAGGATAAATATTGGTGTTTTGATAATGATGATACCGCTTGGTTTAGCGATCATAGGAGCAATTGTTACGATAAGCTACGTGTGCGTCAGAGCTGCGTTAACCAATCCTGTGAAGTGCTTAAGAAATGAATAGATTAATCATACGTTGCATAATTTGCTTACTCATTTTTCATCACAAATTAGCCACACTCGAGCTCAAGAAGGTAAGCTTGAATATCAGTTGTAAATGGGCTGATTATGAGTTTAAAGCAAAAAAGTACATGGAAATTCGATCCATTTGGGAAGAGTATGAGCTGGTCTTGCTAAGATGAATGAAGCAATTCGCTTGGGTGAACTTTGGTAGTTCAATAATCAACAGATATCATGACCTGAAAGGAATTGTGAATAAGTCTCAAATCGCGAATTGTGACTAAAAAAGAACTAACAAAACGTAGATTAGTCTAACACAAAGCTCAAATTCATAAACAAGATGAAATCATTACATGCAGCAATTCTGGTGTTCTCACTTTTAAGTTTAAGCGGTCAGGAAACTCAGAAAGAAAACCCATTGGAAATCATGAGTTACATGGTCGGATTTACCTGGATAGGTGAAAGTTATACACCAAAAGATACGAGTCAGAAGCCCTTTTACCCGGAAGCTTCTTATGAATGGATCTTGGGAGGGAAGGCCATCGAATATAAGATGCACTATCGATTTGAAGACGGTTCAAGAGAGCATCGTTTTACAGGAATGTATACATGGAATCCTGCAAAAAAAAAGATAGTGCATTACAATAAAGGCAAGGATGATCTATGGATTGAAGGGGTAGAAAAGGAAATTGATGATGGCGTAACGCAACTCGATTTCACCTGCTACTTTGCCAATGGTCGTGTGATAAAATTCAAGGACATAACAAAGAAGCTGAGCGAAAATACGTACCAGGTAACAAGCAATATGTTTAGAGATGGAGAATGGAAAGAAGTTCAAAAAATGAAGTACAACAAAATTGAATCCTAATGGATATGAAGTCGACGAAATCTTCAGTCTTTCTTTTTTTATGTATGGCTTGCAATCCGACCCTTGATGAAAATTCAGCTAACGTAGGTACAGATCCGAACACAGTATTAGCCTCAGCAAAAGCGCCTTTCATACTTCCATTTTTAGATAGACATGGAGGTATTGATCAATGGCAAGCCTTCAAAACACTCACATTTGAGACAGGAAATGAAAATTTTAGCCAGAAGTATGCTGTTGATTTAGCTACAAGAAAAATTCTCATTGAAGGGGAAAAAGGGCAGGTGGGATTTGATGGCGAAAATGTTTGGATAGCCCCAAGCAAGGAGGCGTTTCCAACTGGAGGGAGACCACATCGCTTTATGTATAGCATGGCGTTTTACTTCCTTGGAATTCCTTATGTATATGCCGACCCTGGAGTAATTGCAAGTGAACCTATGAAGGAGACTTTTGACGGTAAAACATACGACGTAGTACGGGTGAGTTATGAAGTAGGAGTTGGGGATTCATCCGGTGACACGTATGTAAATTATTTTGATCCGGTAACGAAGGAGCTGGAATTTTTGCTCTATACGGTCACATATCATTCAGGTGAGAGAAATGAAGATTATTACGCTACGATCTATGATTCATGGCAGACAGTAGATGGTATGAAGGTCCCTAAAGACATAAGTTTCGCATTTATAGATGAAGGTAAATTGAATGTTTATGTAAAAAGCAGTTACAAGAACGTTACATTCTCTAAGACTACTTTGAATGAAGACTTCTTCCGTAGACCAGAAGTTTCCGAAATTGATCCTCTAAAACATTACCAGGATAAAGGTGGTGTGAGTGCTCTTGAAGTTTTTTCTGGCACATGGGTAGGTGAGGCAAAAAAATCAGTAGATGGGGTAGAAGTAGTAGAAAAAGTGAAAAGAACCGGAGAACTTGCCATTAATGGTCGGTGGTATGAAGAACATATATTAATCAATGAAGGATTAGAGAATTTTATATATAACCACTCACTTATCTCCTTTGATGATGAAAACAGAAGTTATCAGGGGAGCTGGCAAGCAAGTAATAGCCCCGAGCAATGGTTGTTTCAGGGGAAGTGGTTGTCTGCGAACCAATTTGAATTCAGGACAGGAGAACTCCAATTTGGCGATGATATTCTAATCGCCAAAACAGTCTATGAACTTGTTGACGAGAACAAACTCATAGTTCGGAATTACGAGAAATTCAATAGTGAAGAATGGGTGCAGGTTTTAACAGCCGAGATGATACGACAATAACTGTATTTTTATTTGAAATCAACCCATATGAGCTATCATTTTCTGTTCAGAATCATAATATGCTTTGGTTCTACAGTTCTCTTTACAGAATGTGAGACCGGAACTAGGAAGGAATATACAGGTAAGGAAATTCTACTAAAATCCAAAGAGTCAATGAGCGAAATTTCAAGTATTAGGTACAAATTTGAATTCGCTTTTGAAAATAGCTCAGTTGGTTGGGCAAAAGGAAGCGTGGAGAGCAGCACTTCTGAAGAACTGAATGCAAGCAAATTTTTAATGGAAGGAATCTTCCAAATGATTCCTGAAATGCCCACTGAAAAAATCAACTATAGCTCTGATGGCAATATGGTTTGGCTTGCCAATGAAACTAGCCAGCTATTGGCGTTGGGGAATAAAGATTCAAGAGACTTAACGAGCTACACCGCTTTTGCTACACTTCCTGAATTCTATGAGGAAAATCCTTTCTGGAAGGAGATATCTGGAAACATCGAATTGAAGGCCAATCGAATAATTGGTAGTTCGGAATGCTATGCTGTGAAAGTAAGCTGGGATGATGGTACCATATATACCTGGTATATCGATATGCAAGATTGGCTACCCCGAGGCATGTCTTGGCGTGGCGAAAGCACAAGCTGGCAGGAGTACGACTTTTTGATTTACGACCTAGTTACAAATAGGTCCTTTTTTACAGGTGAACTCGACCTTAGTATCAATTCTGATTATGCTCATTTCAAATCAGAAAACTATGAGGACGCAATAGGTGTAGGTGATAAATCTCCTAGTTGGCAACTCGCTGGTAACAAGGGCAATCAATGGAAACTAGAAGATTATAAGGGACAAAGAGTGGTTATGATGTTTTGGAACACCTGGTGTGGAATTTGCAAACGTGCATTGCCAATCATTCAAAAACTGAATGACGAGTATGATAATGTTCAATTCTTGGCCATGAATGCATTTGAAATTCGTGACCCGATGCCCTTTTGGGAGAATTCTGAATATACTTTCCCCAACCTTCTTCAAGCGGACGATGTTGCTAAAATGTATGATGTTCCATGGCAGCCCGCTTTTGTAGTCTTGGATGAAAAGGGAATAATTACGATGAATTTATGGGGAGCTCCAGATGATTTTGAAGAGCAGATTAGAAACGCTCTTACCGAATAATTCAATTCATAAAATCGAAATAGTTATGGATTTTTAATTTCAAGGTCAATCGACTCCTTTAGTTGCTCGGCCTCTCTGAGTATTTCCTGATACCGTCTGATTTTATATCGTATTAGCAAATGCCATTTTATCATCAAGTTTTGAAATTCATAATCTGTAATTATATTTTCATCAAAATGAACACTTATCAATCCATATTGATCTCCATTGATTTTTATAGGGCCAGTAGAGGATAGATAGTTCATTATTTTATCAAGGTGAGATAAGTTCATTTCTGTCAAGTTGTTGATTAACTGAACATTCTTATAGTAGCTAATAGTAGCTAACTACTTTTTGCATCAATACCTGATCACCTATCAAATTAGGATTTCCTGATTGTTTTAATGACTCAAAGGCAGAATTTGAATGGTGCCATTAACGGAAACAAAAGATCTTCCCAAGATCGCTATTGTTGAATCGCTCATTTGGTTATTTCTGTTAAATGTGGAAAGAACCAATTTCAATCGTGCTCTTTTAGTGATAACTATAGTATCATTTCTTGGTTTCTTCTTCGGTGATCTCGATCAGATTGTTGATGCCAATGTTTTCGAAAACATCAATCCAACCAGAAGGCCAAAAGACTTGAATTTTTTCTACTTGATTAGCTTCACCTAAACCAAAGTGTTGAGTCAGTTCACTCATACTACGCCAGCTTTCTTGTGCGCTAACGAATCGCAATTGTGCAACATCCTTACCACCAATATCTGCTGTAACAATGATTTTTGCGCCAATCGCCGATCGGTTGGATGAAGTACCTTTGAGCTTAATTTTTAACCAGTTTTTTGCTTCGGAATTGTTGCGATAAACATGATTAACTTCCATATCTTTTCCAGGAAAATTTGGCCAGTTTCCGATTCCGAAATCAAGATCTCCATCACCATCTATGTCAGCAGCGGCCATTGAGGAGGCATACGAAATATAACTATCTACCTCAGTACCATATAACCTCTCAAAATTGCCTTTCCCATCATTTTTATACAGTGCAGAGGCGCCCGCCCAATTGCCTTCTACAAGGTCTAGATCACCGTCATTATCCAGGTCCAGAAATAAACAGTGTCCAGAACCATGGCCCTCTGTTACTATTATATCATTAGATTCTTTGGAAAAATTACCAAGACCATCATTTATATAAAGAAAATTGGCAAACCCATATGAATTCGGAACATATAGATCAAGATCAAGATCGTTATCAATATCCACCCAAACAGCTCCGCTGCTGGGGTAATTGATTGGACCCTCTGTTAAATCACTTTTCCGCGTGAATTTCCAATTGCCCTCATTAACATATAATTGCGATTTTCCAAATGCATCGGGAATATAGAGGTCCATATCATTGTCATTGTCAATGTCCCCCCAGACGCCACCAACGCTGGCAATTGAATCTGAGGTGATTTCATTGGTAATGCCGGTAAATGTACCATCGCCATTGTTTTGGAAGATCATGTCTGCTCCCCTGGCTGTAAGTCCACCATTCCCAATATAGAGATCGACAAATCCATCGTTGTTTATATCCACCCATGAAGCAGCAAAACTTCTTTGAGAATCATGAACAACCTCGCTGGAAACTTCTTTAATAAATCCCCCATTGTCATTGACATATAAGAAGTTGTTTTGATCCATCTGATTTGTTACGTACACGTCCAGGTCCCCATCATTATCAAAATCTGCCCAGGTACTTCCTGATGAGTAGCCACTGTCAAGAGTCAAAGGAGGCAATTCAATTTCACGAAATTTTCCGTTATGGTTTTCGTAAAATCGATTTTTCTGAGGTATCGGATTTGGTCGTTGACTTACATCATATCCATTGGTGACGAACATATCAGGATCGCCATCTGCGTCATAGTCCACAAAACTGATTCCGCCTGTACTTGCCTTATCTGCATTTAGAATATTTTTCAGTGTTCTATTTAGTATTATCGCCTTGGAGGTTTGACTCTTATTACATGCAAACAATAGCACAACGGTGCAAAGGAAAATATAGAGTATTCGCATATTGCCAAATTGTTTACGCTAATGTATTAACAGCAAGGGTGGCATTTGTCGTAGGTTAGAATGTGTTACTTGAGTATTCTAGGTTTTAGCTTGAGAAAGATGCGGCCTTAACTTTATTTGCTACAGGATAAGCAACAGTTGCCTTTAAAGCTCACTCAATCATTTCTTATTCTATAACCAGAATAAGACATGCGAAATATGCTATATCGTATCCACTTTTCAATCTCGTTCGACCTCACTTGTACTTCTCACTCACTTATATTTCTCATGTCTCATTAGAAAATGGATGAAGTAATTCGAACGGTCAATGTTTTACCCAAAGTATCCTCATTAGATGACGACAGCAAATTCTCAACCTTTTAAGATAATTAGACTTTGGAGAGTAGTTCTAGTAAGTGTTCCAAGTTCGGAACTCCGATAACTGATCATAATGAGAATAACAGTTTCTGGCTCGTTTTGGTAATATTCTACGAGTACTTGTTAAAGTATGATTAACAAGATTCCGATGAAATTTGGAGTAACGAATCGCAATAAATTTTAACATTTTTTGCAAGTCTCACTTTGCAAAATGTTTCAATATTCTACACCACCGGTTTAACATTTGTGAAGATCAAATCATTAGGTCTTAACTAGAACAGAAAATATTTAAATCAATAATTATGAAAACTA
>JANQST010000124.1 GCA_028279155.1 Cyclobacteriaceae bacterium | reverse complement strand
CGAATGCGGGTGATGCTGGCAAAATTGCTCCTTGAAAAGCCAGACCTATTAATGCTTGATGAACCGACTAACCACCTTGACCTTCCATCTATTCAATGGATTGAAAGCTATCTGCAGTCATATGAAGGAGCTTACATTATCGTATCACACGACAGGGAATTTCTAAATCGCTCGGTCAATAAAATCGTTGAAGTTTCGCTACAAAAATTGAATGTCTATTCTGGTAACTACGATTTCTACGAAGAAGAAAAGGCATTGAGGAATGAGCTTCAACAAAACGCCTTTGAAAATCAACAACAGAAAATAAAGCAAGCTGAACGGTTTATTGAGCGTTTCAAAGCGAAAGCCACCAAGGCCAAACAAGCTCAATCCAAGATGAAAATGCTAGAGAAGATGGATCGGGTAGAGCAAGTAATTGATGAAAATGCACAAGTCAATTTTCGATTCAACTTCAAAACCAAATCGGGACGTCATGTTAAGCGATTGATTGACATTTCCAAATCATACGATGACCTGGAAATTCTGAATAACTCAACCATTGGAATAGAACGAGGTGACAAAATCGCCCTCATTGGTGCTAATGGAAAAGGAAAATCAACAGCATTGAGAATCATTGCAGGAACAGAGCCACATTCCGGAAAAGTGGAAACAGGGCACAACGTGATTAATTCCTTTTACGCCCAACATCAATTGGAAGCACTGGACATAAAAAATGACCTTCTTGAAGAACTCAAACTAGAAGGAACTGGTAAAACTGAACAGGAACTTCGAAGTGTACTTGGCTGCTTTCTTTTTACTGATGACGAAGTTTTCAAGAAAATCAAAGTACTCTCAGGTGGAGAAAAATCGCGAGTCGCTCTGGCAAAAACGTTGATCTCGGAAGCCAACTTTCTTCTCCTGGATGAACCGACCAACCACCTGGACATGCTTTCAGTGAGTATATTGGTTCAGGCGCTTCAGCAGTATGAAGGAACGCTTTTATTGGTCTCCCACGACCGTCATTTTATATCACAAGTAGCGAACAAGATCTGGTGGATCGAAGGGAAAGAAATTAAAGAATACCCGGGAACCTACGAGGAATATTCCTGGTGGAGAGAAAAGAATAGTCCTTCAGTGCAAAAACCTGAAACTCCAAAACCTAAAGTCAGAAAAGAGAACACAAAACCGAAAAACAACAGCCAGGAGCAAGTACAAAAGAAGGAGGTAAGACAGATAGAAGCTCAGATTGAAAAATACGAAGCTGAAATCTCCGCTCTTGAATCACAACTCGCAGACCCTGTGCTTTACGAAAGTCCTGAAGAATATGAGAAAATCAACAGTTCCTACCTGGAAAAGAAGCAGGAGTTAGAGGATCTGATGAAAAAGTGGGAGCAAATCGCCTGACAAATAGGATTATCGATTTTTAAAATCCACTGCTATGAAATAACATTGCCACGCAGAATACCCAAAAAACTGCCACTAACCTATTTTTCTAAATGAACGACATAGAAATCGCCCAATCGGTTGAACCCCAACACATCAATGAAATTGCCAAAAACCTAGGTCTCTCTGTAGATGACATTGAGCATTATGGAAAGTACAAGGCAAAACTCCCATTGGATTTCATTGATGAAAAAAAGATCAATGAAAACACCTTGATCCTGGTTACAGCAACTACTCCTACGCCAGCAGGTGAGGGGAAAACCACCACATCCGTCGCATTAAATGATGGACTAAATAAAATTGGTAAGCAGTCCATCGCGGTTTTGAGAGAACCATCCCTTGGACCAGTATTTGGTATGAAAGGAGGCGCTACAGGGGGAGGTCATTCCCAGGTAATCCCGATGGAAGACATCAACCTCAACTTTACCGGTGATTTCTCCGCTATAGAAAAGGCCAATAACCTGTTATCAGCGTTGATCGACAACAACATTCAAAGCAAAAATCATAACCTAAACATTGATCCGAGAACGGTTGCCTGGAGATGGTCTATGGACATGAACGACCGATCTCTACGACACATTGTGACTGGTCTAGGTGGAAAATCCAATGGATATGTTCGGGAATCCGGATTTGACATTACAGCCGCTTCAGAAGTGATGGCGATCCTTTGCCTCTCCAAAGATCTTCACGACTTAAAGGAAAGGCTTGGAAACATCTACGTTGGAGACACTTTCGACAACAAGGCTATTTACGCCCGAGACCTCAATGCACATGGAGCAATGACAGTATTGTTAAAGGATGCGATAAAACCAAATTTAGTGCAGTCATTGGAAGGAAATCCGGCATTCATTCATGGTGGTCCATTTGCAAACATTGCCCAAGGAACGAACTCCTTGATAGCAACCAAAATGGGGCTTTCATTGAGCGATTACGTAGTGACAGAAGCAGGGTTTGGCGCAGATCTTGGCGCTGAAAAATTCCTAAACATCAAATGTAAAAATGGCGGTCTTTCACCAAAAGCAGTGGTACTGGTTACTACTGTGAGGGCATTGAAGTATCATGGTGGAAAAGCCAAAGATCAGCTGAATCAGCCCGATGTTGAAGCTCTCAAGAATGGGATGATCAACCTTGAACGACACATCGATAACATTCACAAGTTTGGTCTTCCAATGGTTGTTTCTGTCAATCGGTTTGTTTCTGATACAGATGAAGAAGTAAATGCAGTTCTTGATTATTGTAAGTCGAGAAATGTAACAGCCTGTGAGTGTCATGGATGGGAAAAAGGTGGTGAAGGTGCTTCTGAACTTGCCTCCCTTGTGGTGGAAGCAGCAAAAACTTGCGAAGGAACTTTCAACCCAACATACGATTGGTCTATGAGCGTCCAGGAAAAAATTGAGGCTGTAAATAAAAATGTTTACGGAGGTGGAAGAGTTGAATTCGCACCAAAAGCGAAATTAAATCTGAAAAAAATCAAACGACTTGGCCTTGAGGATGTTCCGGTCTGCATTGCTAAAACGCAAAGTTCGTTTTCCGATGATGCCACGTTGGTTGGGGGTCCAAATGGGTTCACATTGACTGTTCGAGAAATTGAAATTGCGGCTGGAGCAGGATTCGTGATACCAATTACAGGAAAGATGCTTCGAATGCCCGGTCTTCCGGAAGTGCCGGCTGCAGAGCAGATAGACATTGATGACGAAGGAAAAGTAACGGGGCTTTCTTAGACCTTCACTTTTTTCTCCAATTCAGAAGCATGGTCCCAATCCATATTAACAATTGGCACCGAATACACGATTGGTGGTTCTGAAGAAAATTTATCATGAATGGCTTTATCAATCTTATTAAACAATAAAGCTCGGGTTCTTGCAGTAACCAGAATTGCGGACTCTGATTTTAATACACCTTGTTCTCTAGTATTTACTGAACCAGTCATAATGAAGGTGTCAAGCACAAAATTTTTCTCCAACAGAAAATCTGAAATCTCATCTGCTTGTTTTTCATTTGTTGCTATGACATGAAGTAGGATCATAGAGCATTCGTTATTTCATTCTGAAGAATTCCACTAGACCATTTCAGACTTCCTATGGTTCGCCCATATTCTGAAATAAGGTCGATTAGTTTTAACTCAGCATCCAATTTTTTGTTCTCGCGAGAATTGATCAGAAAGATAGAGCTTTCTCCATTATCAAACTTAATACGCTCTCCATCAAGCATCAACTGATAGTTTTCAATCATCTGCTGCTGTTGATTGATCATTTCTCTAACCTGTATTGTCTTATTATAGGCCTGATTTACTTTGTTATTAACCACCCGTCTTTTCTGATTGATCTTGAGATCATTCTCTTGTCGCTTTAGCTTAGTCATTTTCAACTTTGCCCGCTCTTTTCGAACCAACAAAGGAAAACTGAAATCTATCCCAGCTTTGTAGTTGTTCGACAAGAAGGAAGTGGATTCCAGGTTGTTATTTTCCGACAATAACAAATTGTAATTTAGGTTGATCGTTGGTTTGATCTGTTCTGCATTTAGCCGTTTGTCCAGATCTAGTTTAGCTCCCTGGATGGATAGCCTTCTTAGATCGGGATGGCTTGTATTAGCAAAATCAGAATAAAATTGAAGGGATGTAATTTGACTTTCGAGTCCGTTGGCTGGCCTAACAGAGCTTAAATCGACCTCTTCTTCCCATAAAAAATTTTCCATCAGCAACTTACTGTTCTCGAAATCTACTATGGCTTTTTGATAGTAGTTGGTCCATTGTTGAACTTGTATCAGTGTTTCCACAGAATCGATCGCTGCATTTTCACCATTTAATACACCTTGACGAATTCCCTCAAAACGAATTCTGACCAGATCAAGATTGGATCGAACGATAGTCAATTTTTCAGAAGCTTCGTACCAATTCCAATAAGCATAGTTAGCATCAAGAAAAAGGTTGTTCAAAACAAGCTCAGATTCAACAGCAAGCTCTTCTTGAGTTAATTTTCCCTTCTTGAGCCCGATTGCCCGCTCATTGACAAACAAGCCTTCACCAACAGGAACTGACACACCAGCGTAATAGAGGCCATCATTTGGTACATTCCTTTCCGGGTTAAGAAAAATGCCACTATTCCGCTCATAGCCAGCTTTCAGATCAACATTTAGCAACGTTGGAACTTCTACATAAGAATCCCATATGTCAAAGTAATTTTTGTCTTCAAATTGTTTGGCGTCATAGTCTGAAACCAATTTGGGATCAAATGCACCTCTCGCCTCACTTACACTTGCCTCCCCCCTCGCTCGAATTAGTACGGCCTGTTTCGCAACCGGATGATATTGACTCACCAATTGATAGTAGTCATTTAATCGTAACACCTGAGGCGTATCCTGAGCAGCACTAAGAAATGGGAGCAGCATCAACGATATAAAAAACTTCTTCATCATTTCTTGAAGGTTAGGTCTTTTGTATCTTCAGCTTTACTATAAAAATCCGGTGGAAATCCATTCAGGTTACGCCACAATTCATACCAGATCGGAACATTTTTTAACATCGCAATTCCATAAGCACCTGAGCCTAGTCGCAGGAGATTGGGCCATTGTTCTTCATCTTGTGTTGGCACAACCAACACTCTGAATTTCCCTTCCGGTCCAACAACTTTATCAAACGCCAAAACCTCACCTGCAAAGGTTCCAAACGACAGGTTGGGCCATCCACTGAAAACAAGTGCAGGCCATCCGTCGAATTGCAGTCGCACACGATTCCCTTCCTGGATGAGAGGAAGATCAATGGGACGAACAAAAAGTTCAACAGCCAACTCATAATTCGAAGGAATAAAACTGAAGACTTTATCTCCTTCCTTAACTGTTTCTCCAATTCCAGTTATTAGTGCCTTCGTTACATACCCATCCTGAGGTGCAGTAATGAAGTAAAACCCTGATCGTTTGGAGTAGCTGGCCTCCTGGATACTCAACTTATTGAATTGTGCTTCTGATTCCAATGAACTTGAAAGTGCAGACATGCGCTCAGATTCCGCCTTGGCAATTTTCTCACGATATTCATTCTCAATTGAACCTAAATTCAACTGTGCATTAATCAATGCATTCTTACTTGCCAGCCATTTATTTTCTGCAGAGGTCTTCTTGTTTAGGCTCTCCTGGAGTTTCAATCTCCTCTTTTCCAGTTCTGTCAAAGATTTAAGTCCCTGATCATATAACTGCTTCTGCCTGTCATACTGCCTTTGAGCAATCTCCAGATTGATCAAAGTGGTTTCAAAATCAATACTATCTGAAATGACCTTAAGTTCAGCTTGTTTCTGGTAATTCTCAGCCTGCTCCAACTTGAGCTGTCCATTGATCCTTAAAGCTGCAATTTGTGAAGCCAAAGCATCTGCTTTTTCATTGTAAACATCTACTGATGCCCGTTTTGCATCTGTTTGATTTTTTGTCTTCTCAACAAGTTCAGGGTCAAGGTACTCGGCCTTTATCTCAGAAATAAAAACAATGGTATCACCAGCGTTCACTAATTGTCCTTCTCTAACAAACCACTTTTCTATCCTTCCTGAAATAACGGAATGAATGTTTTGTTCACGATTCTCTGGTCGAACCGTAGTTAAACTTCCCCTGGCACGAATATTCTGGGTCCATGGAAAAAAGAGCATCATAAACCCAAGAAAAAATAGCACGGTCAAAAGGTAAATTATTTTCTTCGTGGCTTTGGTTCGAGTAACCTCTTGATATGAAGATTGATCCTTCAACACTTCATCTCGATCGATTGAATTTCTAGAGATGTTCAACATCGGTCATTAATTTTTGAGATACTTCAGAAACATCCACTATTCTGCCATGCTCCATTGTCACTATTTTATCGCAGCTACTCAACATCAAAGGATCATTGGTGACTGCTACCAAGGTCCATTCATTCGCAGGATCTGTTAGAATTGCACTTGTCCTTTGTCGATCCACAAAATCGAGGCTGTGCAGCGTGTTATCCATTACAATCAGCTTTGGTTTTTCAGCAAGCGTTCTTGCTAGTATGATTTTTTGTTTGATACTTGAGGAAAGTCCCATTCCCTCAGGTTGAATCATCGTGTTAAGACCTTTTGGTAAATGCTTAAAGAAATCGCCAAGACCTACTTGCTCTATCGCCCAAAGCATATTTTCCATCTCAACCTCGTCCTTACCGACGGATATGTTCTCACCTAGTGTTCCATAGAAAAGGTCCTGCATGTTTAGGTTATCACCAATGACGGACCTAAAGCTAAGAATATTGATATCACCCAATGGAATACCATTGAACAGAATCGACCCCTCGTAATCGTTATATAATCCGCCAATAAGCGATATAAGTGTTGATTTCCCCGACTCATTAATACCAGTGATACAAATCTTTTCTCCTGATTTAATATTTAGATCCACATCAACTACCGATGGTTTGTGCGCATCTGGGAATTTGTATGTAAGACCGGTCAACTCAACAGAGATCCCTTTTCCTTTGCTAATTTCTTCCAAGTCAATTCCCTCTTCACTCTCCAATTCAATATCCGTCACCTGCCCCATTTTCTCTAATCCTGTCAAGACGTCATACACCGTTTCCATGCTTAGTATCAATTTTTCAGCTGAGCTCAAAACAAGAAGGATAATGATTTCAGATGCTACAAACTGACCAAGGTTAATTTCTTGGTTAATCACCAAAACACTACCAAGAATCAACAAGCCTCCTGTAATGACCGTTTTGAAAGCCACAATACTTGAAAACTGGAAGATTAGCACATTGAAATGCTGTTTTCGAAATTTCAGGTAGTTGGCAACATACTCATTCATCTTTTTTATTGGAAGCATGGTTTCTCCTGCTAGCTTAAATGTTGCCATAACCCGTGCGATTTCTTCAAGCCAGTGAGCTACCTGGTATTTGTATTTGGACTCAAATAAGCTTGACTTCATCCCTCTTGGGCCTGTGAGAACAAAAATCAGTGTAATCAAAGACACCAGGAATATTCCGAAAAAAACAAAGAATGGGTGATAGAGCGACAATAAGATCAACCCAAACAAAATCTGCAAAGTTGAGCTAGAGAAATCGATTAGAATCTTTGAAAGGCCTTTCTGTACGTTTAGGGTATCAAAGAATCGATTCATTAATTCTGGTGGATAAAACCCCGAAATAGCTTCCATTTTGAAGCGAGGAATTCGATAGACGAAATCAAAGGATGCCCGAGTAAATATTCGTTTTTGCAAAAGTTCAGTTAATGACAGCTGTAATACCTGGATAACTCCAGTTGCTGCGACACCAACGACAACAATGAATATGAGGATTCCCCAGGAAGCTGAGAACTCTGAACTCATCACAAATCCAATAATCGCCTGCACTCCAAGAGGCAGAGACAGGTTGATCAAGCCATGAAATATGGCATAAGCATAAACAATGAAGATCTCCCTCCGATCCAGATTGAGCATCCGGAACAATCGCTTAAGAGGAGTAAGCTTAATATCGTTTTTAATACCTAAACTGTCGATATTAATAGTATTACTATTCATTTAAGGCAAAATTTTTTACTTGATGAGTTTTGTAATTGAGCTCAATAGGAAATCATACACCTGATGCTCAATAGAGTCATCGCTATCTTTTGAAATCTCAGTTAATGAAGGCAGGTGTAAAGCGAAAAAAGCCTGTTGATGAGACGCCTCTAGAACCGTGCTTATTAATGCATGAGAATATGGATAATCAGGATTAATTTCTTCTACAATTAATGCGATTTTGTGACACAGTCCTTTGTATCCCATAAATAGTCCCTGACTATTAATTTCATCAACCTGTTTAGTCAGGTAAGTTTTATCAGATTCCGTATCTACTACTCGTCTGAGCGCATTCAGATTAAGTCCATCAAGGTTTATTGATCCGATATTTTCATCGATATGACAAACAATTTTGAGTACCTCCGCCAATTTATCTTCAGCATCTTGAATGTGGTACGTTTTGAAATCAATCATGTACTCAATCCAAGCCCAGTACCAGGTAGCCAGATAAACCAACAATTTCAGTTTGTTATCAAAGTATCGGTATATGGAAGCTTCGGTAGAATTAATGCTCTCTGCTAGCTTCTTGAATGTGAACTGCTCATAGCCTAGTTCATCTATTAACTCAATTGCGGACGAAACAATATTTCTACCCAATTCAGATGACTGAGGATCCTTATTGTAATACTTTTCTCCTATTACTATGCTAATAACCGACATAAAGTATCAATATTTATATTGAAAGTAATACTATCAACGATAGAAGTATAAATTTTGTTCAAAAAAATTTTCATTAACCAGGAAATTGTTGAAATGAATTACCCTAAAAATGAAATTAAGACGCCAGCAGCAACCGCCGACCCTATAACTCCGGAAATATTAGAGGCCATTGCATACTGTAGTAAATGATTAGAAGGATCATGTTTCAGTGCAAGGTCATTGGCAACTCTTGAAGCCATTGGAACGGCACTAAGCCCAGTTGCTCCTATCAGTGGATTGATCTTCTTTTTACCAAAAAGGTTGTAAACTTTAACAGCGAAAATTCCACCGGCAATTGATATTGCGAATGCAATAAATCCACCTCCTATAATCATGAGTGTGTCAGCGCTAAGGAAAGCTTTTGCTGTCATGGTTCCACCTACTGCCAGACCGAGAAAGATAGTAGCAGTGTTCAAAATAGTCTCAGAAGCTGCCTTCGAAAGTCTTCCTGTTGCGGCTCCAATCTCTTTGGCAAGATTACCAAAAAGAAGCATTCCCAAGAGTGGAACAGAGGATGGAACGATCAAAGAAACCACAGTCCCCAACCCAATTGGGAACAAGATCTTCAACATTTGAATGTTTTTTACCGGAACTTTGGGAGGATATAGCTTATCCTGTGCTTTCATGTTGATTTTCAGCTCACGTTTCGTCATTGTGAGGCGGACCACAAATGGAATGATGACTGGAACCAATGCCATATATGAATAAGCTGCGATTGCTATTGGACCCAACAAATGATCTGCCAACTTTATTGTTGTGTATATCGCGGTAGGTCCATCTGCTCCACCAATAATTCCTAACGAAGCAGCTTCTTTTAAAGTAAAACCCAAAGCAACAGCTGAAATTAGAACCGTGAAAATTCCAATCTGAGCAGCAGCACCAAAAAAAGCAAGCCTGAGGTTTCTGAGCATAGGCCCAAAATCAGTTAATGCACCGACTCCAAGGAAAATAACAGGGGGCAAAAATCCTGTCTTTATTAACGAGTAGTAGACAAAATTCATGATGCCATGCTGCTTGGCAATCTGGTATAAGGTAAGCGTCTCATCAACTTTTTCAACACCCATCTGACCACCAGGAAAGTTTGCCATTAGCATTCCAAAAGCAATTGGAACCAAAAGCAACGGCTCATATTGCTTTCTGATGCCGAGGTACAACAAGAAAAAGGCAATGGCAATCATCAGCAGAATTTCAGGGTACTCCCCTATCTGCTGAAATGCAGTCATTTCATATAACTTCCTTAATAGATCCAATGGGTAATTAGTTTACTCTGAACAGAACATCATCGTCCAAGACTGCATCTGTATCTTTTACTAAAACTTCGCTTACAGTTCCTTCTACCTCAGACTTGACTGCATTACTCACCTTCATCGCTTCGATGTAGCAAACAATATCTCCTACTTTAATCTGATCACCAACTTTTAGCTCAGATTCCGAAGAATCCTTCGTCATATAAACTGTGCCTTCTAATGGGGCCAGGATCTCTTTTGAATTCGATGATCCATTTGTTGAAGCTGCTACCGGGGTGGTTTCTGCCGAAGTTGGAACTGTTGAGGGATCTGTTCCATTATAAGAAATGGAAACCTTGAATTTTTCACCATTAACATCAATGTCCAGTTTCTTTGGTTGCACAACAGCCTGAGACGGTGTGGATGAGTCCTGAGTAGGTAAAGCGACTTGCTCATTTTTCTTATTTTCCAGATCCTTCTCGAAGGAATCTTTAGCTTTCCCTGATTTGTAATCTTCGTATTGGGCCGGGTGCATGGCATACTCGAACAGCTCCTCATCGTCTTCACCTGTATCCCATCCTTTTTCTTCCATTTTTTTCCTGAAATCATCTAGCGCATCCGGTTGCAGATCCTGTGGATCTCCTTCAAAGAAATCTCTTCCTTGCTCTTTAGCTAACTCCTTAAGTTCATCACCTACTGTTCCAGGTAAACGCCCTGATTTTCCAAGAACCATATCCCAGGTATTGTCATCCAGAAGCGACCAGCGAGCTTTTCCCTTCATCATCTGCATCACGTTGACTAAAGCCGCATTTTTTACATACTGGCTATACGGAGTAACCAGTGGTGGATATCCCATAATTGGCCAGATATGTTGAACCTCCTCAAATAAAGCAATCAACAATTCATCTTGCGTAACATCAGGCTTGTTGTTTTTGGCCATCCACTTATTCAAGCTCACAAGATTGTTTTCAAGATCAGACATCAAACTACCCATCATGCCGCCCGGAAGTCCAGGCCCAATTAACAAGGCATTCATTAATCGGTTTTTAGGATTAATGTAGTAGCCCAAAAATTCATCAATGAACTCTTGTGTCAGAGACCTTGCCTGCATATAGGCTTTCATGTTAATGTCTGGCACTGAAAAACCAGCATCTTTCAACACCTCATGGACAGTAATAAGATCAGCCAGTACTGTTCCATATGAAAGCGGTTCCATCGCGACATCTATAATATCAGCTCCAGCACGAGCTGCCTCCAATGAAGAGGTGACGCTAAATCCGGGACCCGAATGCCCGTGATATTGAACCAAAATATCAGACTTCATTGATTTGATCCCCTCAACAATTTTTCCAATCGTTACGGGACGACCAATGCCGGCCATATCCTTGATGCATATCTCTTCGGCTCCCATATCAATGAGTTCACCAGCCATATTGATGTAGTATTCTGCGGTATGCAACTCTGAATGAGTAATGCATAAACAGCACTGCGAGATCATTCCTCCTTCTTTTGCATAATCGATGGACAACTGCAAATTTCGGGTGTCATTCAGACCATCAAAGGATCGAGCAATGTCCGTTCCTTGTATTTTTTTCAGTTTGAACATTAGCTTACGAACGTCTCTAGGTACCGGAAACATTCGAAGTGCATTGAGTCCTCGTTCCAACATGTGTGTTTGAATACCAGCATCATTGAATGCTTGCGTCCACTCCCTTACTGATTTATTGGGGTTTTCACCATACAATAAGTTGATCTGCTCAAAGCCTCCTCCATTGGTTTCAACCCTTCGAAAACATCCCATGTCCACAATGGGCTCGGCCACTCTTACCAATTGATCCACCCTGGGCATGTATTTCCCGGAAGATTGCCACATGTCTCTATAGACTAAACTTAGTCCAATATCTCGTCCCATAATTTTGTTGGATTAATCTTTTTCTATCTTCGTTATTTTCCCTCTTCCTTGCGTAAAAGCTTCAACCGCCCCTGATATGGCCGCAACTTTTGCAGCAGATATGTGATCTTCTGATAAGGATAATCTATTGACCACACGAATCAGAATATTTCCTGTCAATACTACCAGTAGTAGAACAATAAATACTGTGATCATTCCGATGGCCAAAAGAGATAGTGCGGTTGATAGTTCACCATCCATAGATTATTCGTGATGTTGAAGTAGCTAAGTTAAGTGCTAAAAGCTTCTTTAGCTAGTTTAAAAGCAGTTTATTAACCAAAAATGTGAAGATAGATAATACTATTAGTCGTTGTGTTTTTTCAGCTTTTCGAGTGTATCTTCTATTTGATCCTGAACACTCTTATAAAACTCTGATTTGGCCAGGAAAAGATATCTATAGGCAAACATGATATTCTGAAATTCTGGTTTTCTCAAAAAATCCTTCTTCACCTGATTTCTACCAACAAACTCCACATTCTTAAAATAAAATGGTTTGAAGAAGCCCTTCAAATGTTGATCAATCGCTTCATCATACTGACGAACACCCCGATAGTATTGCTCATACAACTCGACCAGTTGGTTCCTTAGCTCGAAATCATCAATTAAACCCATTTGACCTGATGCTTTCAACGATTCATAGGTAGTTAATTGAGGTGTGAATGGCGGGTTATACTGTGAACTAAGGAGGTAAATAACCAGGGAATCCTCCTCGAAAGAGCGCCCAGTTGCTGCCTGAGTTAGTTTGACAAGTGAGTTACTCATGTAGATATTCCATTTATTCAACGTATCAATCACGTTGATATCTGCGCTAAGATCTTCAATAAGGCTCTGCATGTATTTCTCTTCTTGCAATGCATTTGCTTTTTCTTCCTTGTAGCTTTCAAGGTAAAAAGCGATACTTATACCAAGGATTACAACCAAGAGGTTAGCGATGTGATCCAGCCAATTAATTTTATTCATGAATTGAAATTAGCAAAAATTGCTCATCCTTGTTAAAGCATCAAATCGGGGTTCGGGAATCAATTGCTCGTATCCACTGTTCAATATCCGATATCAATCTGACGTTAATTCATAAGAGATTCATCTAATTTCTGATATAATTCCTGCAGATAAAAAAAGACTTTAATTTAATTTGACTAATTATTTACCACATATGAAAAAGTTAACCCTCCTCTCCATTATAGTTCTTGCAATGATTGGTGTCCAATGCAGCAGTGTTCCTGTTAGTGGACGTTCTCAGTTGAGTCTAATTGGAAACGATAAAATATTTCCAATGAGCTTCGAGCAATACGAAGTGGTAAAAAAAGAAGGCAATATTGTGACTGGAACAGACCAGGCACAGATGGTGAAGAGAGTGGGTGTTCGTATTCAAAGAGCTGTAGAGCAATATTTCGCAGACCAGGGACAAGCAGGGTACCTGGATAATTATCAGTGGGAGTTCAATCTAATTGATGAACCAGTGGTAAATGCCTGGTGTATGCCAGGAGGAAAAGTTGCTTTTTATACGGGCATCATGCCTATCTGTCAAAACGAGGAAGGGGTTGCTGTAGTAATGGGCCATGAGATCGCA